>NZ_JAXAVV010000025.1:0-131803 GCF_033949925.1 Lentzea kristufekii | reverse complement strand
CGGGAAATCGGAACTGAATTACCAGTCCAACTTCCGGGGAGCGGTTCAAAGCGGGTCCACCCCTTCTGGCTCGAGGAGCCCGACCGGGGGCGCGGTCGGCCTCTCCCCGGCGCGACACTCCCGGCCGCTTGACGGTCTCCTCCAGGCCTCCTACCGTTCCTCAGGTAAGCGCTTTCCGCCTTGTGTTGCAACGCCTTCGTCTCTAACCGTGCAGGAGGATCGAATCCGTGTCGAACAGGGAAACGAACGGTTGGACGCGCAGGTCGTTGTTGCGCGGTATGGCGGTCGCCGGGGTTGCCCCGTTGCTGCCGGGAGTCGCGGCGGCAGCGCCCAGTCAATTCGGGGTTGCCGGGGACGGGTTCACTCTCGTTCGGGACGGCGTCGCGGTGGACCTGTTCGTGGACCAGGCGGACGATCCCGCCGTGGCCCGTGCCGCTGGTGATCTGGCCACCGATCTGGAACGGGTCAGCGGTGTACGGCCACGCATGCGCCGCGCCACGTCCGGTCTGTCCGGGACCGTGGTGCTGGTCGGCACCATCGGTGCCAGCCCGGTCATCGACCGCCTGATCGCACAGGGCCGGCTGGACACCGCAGAGGTGGCGGGCCGGTGGGAGGCGTCGGTGACGCAGGTGGTGGAGAACCCACTGCCCGGCGTGTCTCAGGCGCTGGTCATCGCGGGCAGCGACAGGCGTGGCGCGGTGTACGGCATCTACGACACCTCGGAGCGGATCGGTGTGTCGCCGTGGTACTGGTGGGCTGATGTGCCGGTGGAACGCCGCACAACGGTGCGGGTCGAGGCGGGGACGATCAAGCGTTGTGAACCGTCGGTGCGCTACCGGGGCATTTTCATCAACGACGAGCGGAACCTGACCACGTGGTCGAACCGGACGCAGGAGCGGGACAAGAACATCGGCCCGGAGACCTACAAGAAGATCTTCGAGCTGCTCCTCAGGTTGAAGGCCAACTACCTGTGGCCCGCCATGCACCCGTACACCGACCACTTCAACAAGTATCCCGAGAACGCCAGGCTCGCCGACGAATACGGGATCGTGGTCGGTTCCAGCCACCCAGAGGCGTTGCTGCGCAACGGTGTTCACGAGTGGCAACCGTGGGCCGAGACGCACCGAAATCCCAACGGGAGCCTGCCGGAGTACGACTACACGGTGAACCCCGGCGTGATCGCCGAGTACTGGCGGGCGCGGGTGCGGCAGAACGTCGCCTACGAGAGCTGCTGGACGATCGGCATGCGCGGTCTGCACGACTCCGGCTTCCAGACCCGCTACGCGACGACGGTGCCGGAGAAGGTCGCGGTGATGAACAGGATCATCACCGACCAGCGCCGCATCCTGGCCGAAGAGGTCGGCGCCGCCACCGGACCGCAGATCTTCATCCCCTACAAGGAGGTTCTGGACCTCTACAACGCGGGCGTGCAGGTGCCCGAGGACATCACCCTGGTCTGGCCGGACGACAACCACGGCAACATGCGGCAGATGCCCACCAGCGCGGAGCAGCGGCGCCCAGGCGGCAACGGGCTCTACTACCACATCTCGTACTGGGGCACCCCGAAGAGCTACCTGTGGCTGGACACCACCCAGATCAGCAAGCTCTGGCAGGAGCTGCGCCGCGCCTACGAGCACCGCGTCGACCGCCTGTGGGTCATCAACGTCGGCGACATCAAGTCGCAGGAGGCCGGACTCTCCTTCTGCATGGACCTCGCCTGGAACATCCACCGCTGGGGCCCCGACAACATCGAGGACTTCCTCGTCGAGTGGACCGGCCAGCAGTTCGGGCGACAGCACGGCAGCGAGATCGCCGCCATCCGCACGGAGTTCTACCGCCTCGCCGCCGAACGCCGTCCGGAGTTCGTCGACCGCGGCTCGATCTCCCTGGTCCACCACGGTGACGAGGCTGGCAGGCGGATTGCCGCATACCGGGACCTGCTGGAACGGACGCAGGCGTTGGGCCGCAAGCTGCCCCCGGTCTACCAGAACGCCTTCTACGAGCTGGTCGAGTACCCGGTGCACGGCGCGTACCTGATGAACCTCAAGTACTACTGGGCTGACTGCAACGCCCTGGCGTCACGCCAGGGCCGCGGAGCGGGGGTGAACCGGTACGCGGACCTGTGCGAGGCCGCCCACGCGGAGGAGGAGGCGCTCACCCGCCGCTACAACACCGAGCTCGCCGGCGGTAAGTGGAACGGTGTCGTCAATCCCTATCCCTCCGACATCCCTCAGGCGCCGGGCCGCCCGACCGTGGTCCGGGTGACGCCGCAGAACACCTCGGGGCTGGGCGTGGCCGCCGAGGGCAACGAGACCGGGACCGCGGGGCCGCTGTCCTTCTCCTCCTATCCGCGCGACCGCCGTTTCGTGGACGTCTACAACACCGGATTCCGCTCCTTCACCTGGCGCGCCTCGACAAGTCACCCGTGGGTGCAGGTGAGCTCGACCTCCGGCACCGTCACCGACCAGGTTCGCGTGTGGGTTTCGATCGACTGGGCGCGGGCGCCCCGGGGCAGGCGCGAGGCGACGGTGACGTTCACCGGCGCAGGGAAGAGCGTGTCCGTGCCGTTGCGCGTCCACAATGACGGCGAGCAGGCACGGAGGAGCGCCACGGGGTTCGTCGAGGCCCACGGCTACGTCTCGATCGACGCGGCGCACTTCCACCGCCGCGTGCCGCGAAGCGGCGCTGACTGGCGTGTCGTGCGCGGACTCGGCAGGCGGCAGGCCGCAGTGGAGGCCGTGCCCTCGACCGCAGCGCCCATCACGGATCACGTGACGACCCGGTCGCCGGAGCTGTCCTACCGAATCCAGTTCACCGGCACCGGCACCTTCCCGGTGACGGTGTTCCGCCTGCCGTCACTGGACGCGCGCGGGAACCGTCGGCTCGCCATCGCCCTCGACAACGGTCCCGCCGTGATGCTGACAGGTCAGGCCATCGCCACGGGCAGGTGGGACGACCTCTGGGCGCGCAACGTCACCGAAGGCGTGGAGAAGCTCACCGGCTCGCTGACCGTCACCACGCCCGGCGAGCACGTGCTGCGCCTGCTGATGGTGGACCCTGCCATGGTCGTGGACCAGATCGTGGTGAACACGGGAGGCTTGCCAACCACCTACCTCGCCCCACCGGAGAGCTACCACCGCGGTGCGGCGGACCGCGAAGTCCGCTAGGCGCGGAAGGGACTCCGCCATGATCGGTACGAAATCGAGCGGCTGCTACAAGGGTTCGGATCGGCTCGACACCGATGATGACATGGACGGCTTCCTCAACGTCTGACAGGAAAACCAGTGTCTCTCAAGCAACTCGCGCTCCTCACGGCCGCGTTGAACGTGGCCGCGCTCGTAGCTGTGCTGATGACGCCGCCGGTGCGGAGGCTGTTCACCGGCAGCGAGTTCACCGGGCCACGCCGCCCAACTGCGCTGAACCCGGCCGTCAATCAGTCCACAACAGACGAATTCGCGGTCACATCGTGTACTTGTGCGAAGGGAACCCCATGCACGCCGGCCGACGGCGAACCCGCCGGCCGGGCGAGGTGGTCGGCCTCAGCTCGTGGGCCGACTTCGACAGCTTCACCTACCGCCGTCCGGGAGTCTGAAGTGGACGGTGAGGTGACTCGTGCAGCCGCCACACCGCCCTCGGCGCAGCAGGACCACCCAGCAGTGGCGGATCGGCGCCGCCGGGTGACAGGCCGGGCTCACCGCACGCGAATCGCCAGCGACGTCGCGCCCAGGCCGAGTGCGATGAGCCCTGCGGCGGGGAACAGCACCGTCCACGGCGCGCGCTCGACGTACGGCATTCCCTCGGCGATCAGCAGGCCCCACTCCGGTTCTGGCGGCTGGGCACCGAGCCCGAGATAGCCGAGCGTCGCCAGCGCCAGTGCCACCGCGGGCACCCGCACACAGGCGTTTCGCACCACCGGCGGCACGATCGCCGGAAGCACGTGTCTCGTGGTGAGGTGCCAGGAAGACGCGCCGAGCGCCCGTGACGCGGTGAGATAGCCGCAGCTGTGTTGTTCGGCCGCGAGCGAACGCGCGTGACCGGCGAGGGGTGCCCAGCCGGTCGCGACGACGGCGGCCACCGCGCCGGCCCACCCCGGGCCTGTCGCGGCCGCGACGACCAGTGCGACGACCACCGGGGGCAGTGCGTTCACGAGTGCGGCGGACGTGGACGCTCGTTTCGCCGCCAATCCGACCAGCACGCCGATGACGGCGGTCGTCGCGGTCACCGCGAGTGCGAGCAGGGCGGTGTGCATGGCACCGTGGCTCAACCTGGCCAGCATGTCGCGCCCCAGCGCGTCCGTGCCGATCGGGTGTGTTAGCGACGGTGGTCGCAGTCGGGACGACAGGTCCACCGCGAACGGGTCGCGCGACAGCCCGCACCCGATCGCGGCGATGGCCACCGTCGCCGCGCAGATCCACAACCACGGCCGCGAGGGCGATCCCGGCGCGGGTGGCGCCGCCGTCAACGCCCCCGCCTCGGCAACGGGACCGAGCAACAGGCGAGCAGCCAGCTTGCCGATCCCGCTCGCGACCACACCGACCACGAGGATCACCAGGACGCAGGCCTGCACGACCGGGACGTCCTGCGCGATCGCGCCGTTGATCGCGAGCCTGCCGATGCCGGGCACCGCGAACACCACCTCGACCGCGGCCGCTCCGCCGAAGAGTCCCGCGAAGAGCAGGCCGAGCTGCTCGGCCACCACGGACGCGGCCCTGCGCAGCACCGCGAGGCCGATCACGCGACGGCGCATGCCCGCCGCGGTCCACGACCTGAGCCACGGCGCGCTCGCCGCGTCACGGACGGCGTCGCGGGCGATCACCCCGAGCACGGCGCCCGCCGGAATGCCGAGCGCGACGGAGGGCAGCACCGCATTGCCGAGGCCGTTCCACCCCGAGGTGGGCAGCCACCGCAGCCGCACGGCGAACAGCACCACGAACAGCGCTCCGATGACGAACTCGGGCACACCGGCGAGCACGGTGGCGACACCGTTGCCGCCGTCGTCGCGGCGGCCGTTCACCGCCCGCACGAGGGTGCGCGCCACCAGCAGCGCCGCGACAGCGAGGGCGATGAGCACCGCGAACGCGGTGAGCGTGGCGGACACGCCGAGCGCGTCCGCCACCCGTGCGCCGACCGGTTCGCGGGAGACCCATGACTGCCCGAGGTCGCCGCGGACCACACCCTCGAACCACTGCCGCAGCAGACCGAACGGACCCGCGTCGAGCCCGAGCTCCCTGCGGACGGCGGCCAGCGCCTCGGCGTCGGGCTCGCGCTCGGTCGACCTCGCCCGCAGCACGGTCAGCGCCGCATCCCTGCCGGAGAACAGCGGCAGGAGACCGATCACCGCGACGATGCCGGTGACGATCGCCGCGACGATCGCCGAACGGCCTGCGGCAGCGGTGGGGCGTCCGGTCATCCTCGCGTCGTCGACCTGGTCACGAGGCGGCGCTCGTACGGATCGACGCTGATCTCGTTCACCTGGCCCGAATGCCCGATGAAGGCGCGCTCGTGCACCAGCGGCACCACGGCCGAGGTCGCGAGCACCGCTGCCTGCGCGTCGAGCGTCGCCTGCTCACGGGCGGGGGCGTCCTGCGCGGCGATGGCCTTGGCGATGGCCGCGTCGACCTCGCTCGAGCACAGCTTCGACAGGTTGAAGCCGCCCGCGCAGCTGAAGTCGGTGTCGAGGTAGCCGGCGGGGTCGCCGCTGTCGAGCACGTAGGACCGGGACAGGATCACCGCGTCGAACCGGCCGGCGAGCAGGTCGGCTTCGAGCTGGCTGTACTGCCTGACGACCTGTTCGACCTGGAACCCCTTGCGCCGCCACGCTTCCGCGACGACCGACGCGACCTCTGGCAGTTCCGGACGGTCGCTGATGGCCGCGAGGACCACCTTCTCGCCGTTCGCCGCGCGGTCGGCCAGGGGCAGCGGTGCCGGTGCCTTCGCCCACGGCGTTGCCGGGCCGAACAGACCGCGGGCGGCGTCCGCGTGGGACTCGTAGACGCCGCCGGCGAGCGCGTCCTGGTCGACGGCGCTCCTGGCGACGCCGCGCAGCGCCGGGTCGCTGAACACACCCTTCGCGGTGTTCAACGACAGCGACACGACCCTGGGCAGCGGAACGTCGATGCGTTGCAGGTTCTCCGCCGTGGACACCGGCAGCGACGCCGCCACGTCGACCTCGCCGGCGCGCAGCGCGGCGGTGCGGGTCTGACCGTCCGGGATGAACCGGACGTCCACCCCGGACAGCAGAGGCGCGCCGGCCCAGTGCTCGGAGAACGCGCCGAGTGCCGCGCTCTGGTCACCCTTGAGCTCCTGCAGCACGAAGGGACCGGTACCGGCGTTGCGCGGGTTCGCGCTATTGCCGGTGTAGGCACTGGGCGCGAGCACGACGAGGTTCGGCGAGGACATCCGCTGCGGCAGCGTCGGATCGGCCTTCGCGGTCGTCACGGTGAGGTCCAGGTCGCCCTCGGCGTTCGCCACGAGGTTCACGCCCATGATCGCGCGGGGGACCGGGCTGGCCTGCGCCGCGCGGTTCAGCGAGTCGGCCGCGGACCGCGCGGTGAGCGGTGCGCCGTCGTGGAACTTGACGCTGTGCCTGAGGTGGAACCTCCACTGCGTGTCCGACTGCCGCGTCCAGCTCTCGGCGAGCATCGGCTCCGCACGGCCGGAGCGGTCCAGCCCGACCAGCGTCTCGGCGATGCCGAGCCGGGTGAGCAGCACGCCGTCGTTGCCCCACGGCGACAGCGCCTGGTAGGGCGGGAACGGCAACGCCACGCGCAACCGCTGCGGCTCTTGGGATGCCGCACCGGTGAAGCAACCGGCGGTCAGCCCGCAGACTGCCGCCAGCGCGGTGACGAGGAGTGCTCGTCGTGTTCTCATTTCCGGCCTTTCGGTGTTTCGGTGAACGCGCCGAAGCGCGCGAGAGCGGTGAGCACGCAGGCCCCCGCCAGTGGAAGCAGTGCGAGCACGACCCAGGCGATGCGCCCCTGCTCCAGCAGGGCGCCGCTGATGGTGCTGCCGACCAGCACGGCCGTACCGCCCGCGGACGCCAGCACGCCGAAGTACGTGCCGAGCCTGCGTTCGCCCGCCAGTCGGGGAACGAGACCTTTCGCTTGCGGTACAACGAGCATCTCGCCGACGGTGAGCAGCACGACGAAGGCGACGGCTCCGGTCGCACCCGGCGGGCGCAGCGCGACCACGGCGAACGCGAGTCCGATGAGGACGAACCCGCCGACGAGTGCGCCGGTCCTGCCGAGCACCCTGTGGCTGAGGGCGGACACGGGCAGCTGGCCGAAGATGATGAGCGCGGAGGCGAGCGCGAACAGCAGGCCGAGGGCTCTCTCGTCCGCGCCGATGCGCTTCAGCTCGACCGGCAGCGCCAGGTAGAGCTGGTTGTAGGACACCAGATAGGCGGAGTAGCCGGCGGCGAACACCAGGAAAACCTTGTTGCGCAACACCTCGCGCCAGCCGTCCAGCACCGGTTCACCGTGGTGTTCGCCGGGCAGCCGGGGCAGCAACCACGCGTGCAGCAGCCCGATCGCCGTGAAGAGCGCCGCGGCCACGAGGCAGGCGGTGCGGAACTGACCGGCCAGCACCACACCGAGCAGCGGGCCGGCGACCGCGCCGATCTCACCCCACACCGCGAACACCGCGAACGTGCCGGCACGTCGATCCGGCCCGGCGTCACGGGCCAGCGACGCCTCCACGGCCGGGGAGAACAACGCGCCCGCCACACCGACGAGCACCACGCCGGCCAGCACCCCCGGCAGTGACGACGCGAACGCGAGCACGACGAACCCGGCCACCCGCACGGCACAGCCGGCGAGGACGACCGGTTTCGGCCCGATCCGGTCGGTGAGGGTGCCGCCGACGACGAACAGGCCCTGCTGGCTGAACGTCCGCAGCCCCAGCACCAGCCCGATCACCCAGCCCGCGAGCCTGAGGTCACCGGCGAGGTGTCCGGCCAGGTACGGGACGACGAGGTAGAAACCGGCGTTGAAGAGCAGCTGGCTGCCTACGAGCAGTCGCGCCACCGGGCCGAGCGAGCGCATTCGTCCCAGCGCTCGCCCGCGCTCGCGCACCGCCCCCACAACGAACTCCGCTCATCTTGATCGACCGCCGAGCGGCAACGTTAGGTGTGAATTCACCTTAGCCAACCCTTCCCGGCTGAACGTAGAGAAGTTTCCTCGTTTTTCGGAGTTGATTGAGAGACGTCGAGCACATATCGCAGAATGGCCATCATTGAATGCGTTGCGGTTCGCGTCCGGACGGAACGGTCGTCGAACGGGCTGGCGACGCGTTCGACGATTCGCTGTCGAACGCGTCGAAACGCCCAGGCTATCCTGTCTTTCCCGGTCGCGTTGCTTGACTGGGCGGAAGGCGCTGTGTCAACTTGCACCTCGACTTCGGGTGGCGCTGGGAGAATAGTGCGCAGGCACGATTGAAGCGCTTCGATTTACCGGCGGACGGAAATGCGGGGGATGCGCTGATGGGTCCGGAAACGACTGTTGCGCACCGGAACCCCGCGCTGCCGCTGCCCGTGCGCGTGGCGGACCTGCTGGCGCGGCTGACCACGGCGGAGAAGATCGCGATGCTGCACCAGCACCAGCCCGCGGTGCCGCGGCTGGGGATCGCGGCGTTCCGCACCGGAACGGAAGCGCTGCACGGCGTCGCCGGGCTGGGAACCGCGACCGTGTTCCCCCAGGCGATCGGGCTCGCGAGCACGTGGAACCCGGACCTGGTCCGCGCCGTCGGCGACGCGACCGGAACCGAGGTGCGCGGCTTCCACGAGAAGGACCCGGTGGCACATGGCCTGAACGTGTGGGCGCCGGTGGTCAACCCCTTGCGAGACCCGAGGTGGGGGCGCAACGAGGAAGGCTATTCCGAGAACCCGCTGCTCACGTCGGTGATGGCCATCGCGTACGCGAGCGGGTTGCGCGGTGACGCTCCGCGTTACCTCAAAACCGCGCCGACGCTGAAGCACTTCCTCGGGTACAACCACGAGACCGACCGCTACTCGACGTCGTCGAGCCTGCGGGACCGGGTGCTGCACGAGTACGAGCTGCCCTGCTTGCTCGGTCCGATCGCAGCGGGCGCGGCCGTCGCGGTGATGCCGTCCTACAACCTGGTCAACGGCAGGCCCGCGCACCTGACCCCGTACCTGGACGAGCTGCGCGGCTGGGCGACCGGAGAGATCGCGGAAATGAGCGACGCCTGGGCGCCGTCGAACGTGGCCGGGCTGCAGTGCTACCACGACAACCAGGTCGATGGCCGCGCAGCGATGTTGCCGGCTGGCATCGACAGCTTCACCGACCACGACGCCGACCCGAGTGTGACGATCGAGCGGGTCTCCGAGGCGTTGCGCACCGGGCTGATCGGTGAGTCCGATGTGGACCGCGTGGTCGGGCGGGTGCTGACGGTGCGGTTCCGGCTCGGCGAGTTCGACCCGCCGGGTGCCAACCCGTACGCGGCGATCGGGTCGGACGTCATCGCCTCCCCTGCCCACCGCGAGCTCGCGCTGGAGGCGGCCAGGCAGTCGATCGTGCTGCTGAAGAACGACGACGGGCTGTTGCCGCTCGGCTCCGACCAGCCGGGCACGCTCGCCGTCATCGGCACGCACGCGGGCGTGCTGTTCGAGGACTGGCACAGCGGCAAGTTGCCCTACCAGGTCACGCCACTGGACGGTCTCGCCGAACTGCACAACGGCCCGACGCACTTCGCCGAGGGCGTCGACCGCGTCACGCTGAGCACCGGCGACGGCCGCTACCTGACCGCCGGCGAGGACGGGACGGTCACCGCCGAGCCCGGCTGGACCGCGTCGGCCGCGTTCGAGGTGCTCGAGTGGGGGCAGGACGTCGTGACGTTGCGCGGCGTCTCGACGGGCCGCTACCTGGCAGCGACCGAGGACGGCGAGCTGGTCGTCGATCGCACCGCGCCTGGCGGCTGGGTCGTGCGCGAGCAGTTCGAGCTGACCGAGCTGCCCGACGGCCGCTGGTCGCTGCGCAACATCGCGTTGGACCGTCACCTGGCGGTCGGTCACGACGGCCGGATCGGGTTCGTGCCGAACTCCGACGAGGCGACGGCTCTCTGGCTGGAGGTGGAACGTGACGGTGTCGCACAGGCGGTCGCGCGAGCGTCCGCCGCCGACGTGGCGATCGTCTTCGTGGGCAACGAACCGCACATCAACGAGCGGGAGACGCAGGACCGCGTCGACCTGGAGCTCCCGCCGCGGCAGGCGGAACTGGTGCGCGCGGTGCGCCAGGCCAACCCGCTCACGGTGCTGGTCGTGGTGAGCAGCTACCCGTACGCACTGGTGCGGGAGGACCGCGGGGTGCCCGCGATCCTGTGGGCGTCGCACGGCGGCCAGGAGTTCGGCCGCGCTGGCCGAGGTGGTCTTCGGCCGCGTTGTGCCGAGCGGCAAGCTCACCCAGACCTGGTACCGCGTCACGCATCAGCTGCCGGACCTGCTCGACTACGACATCATCAGTGCGGGCAGCACCTACCTGTACTTCGACGACGAGCCGCTGTACCCGTTCGGTCACGGCCTGAGCTACACGACCTTCGCCTACGAGCCGATGAAGCTCTCGACCTCGGTGGTGCGCCCTGACTGCGAGGTCGTCGTGTCCGTCCCGGTGATCAACACCGGTGACGTGACCGGCACCGAGGTCGTCCAGCTCTACGGCAGGCAGCGCGCGTCCCGCGTCAGGCAGCCGTTGCGCAGGCTGCTCGCGTTCAACCGGGTCCACCTCCATCCCGGCGAGCGCAAGATCGTGCGTTTCTCCTGCGGGGCAAGGACCTGTGGCACTGGGACGTGGTCAGCGGCCGCAGGGTCACCGAGGCGGCGGAACACGTGTTGTGGGCAGGGCCGTCCTCACAGGTGGTCGCCACTCGCGCGGCACTGCGGGTGCTCGGCGAGGTGCTGCCCCCTCGCCGGCCGGGAGCAGGGTCGATCCGCGCAGAACACTTCGACGAATGCGACGGCGTGGTCCTGTCCGACGAGACGAGGGAGGCCGGGACCGTCGTGGAGAGTAACGCGGCCGGCGGGTGGGTGCTCTTCCGCGATGTCGACGTGGACCCGAGGTTCGTGATGTGCACGCTCCGCCTCGCCGGCAGTGGCGGCGAATCCGTCGTGGTCGAGCTGCGCGCCGTCGGGCCGGGGACGGGCGAGTCGGCGTCGGTCGTGCCCGTCGAGTGTCCCCGCGGGCCGTACGACTGGCAGGAGGTCCCGGTCCGGGTGCCGCTGCGACCGGGAGTTTCGGATCTCCGCGTCGTCTTCGACCGCCCCGGTGTGCGGCTCGCCGAACTGGTTCTGCACGCGCGCTCGTGAGTTCGCGTCGCCTCAACGGAAAGCGAGTGCGGAGTGGTCACGAACGCCCATGCGGGCACCGCGCTGCCGCTGACCTCGCTGCCGCCGCGACTCGTACCGCGGACGGGCAGTGTGCTCCCTGATTCGCTCACCACCTCCGCGGGGGATCAAGATGACCGGTGAAGACATCGCGCTGTGGTTTCGCACGCCGGCCTCGGTGTGGGAGGAGGCGCTGCCACTGGGCACCGGGCGGCTGGGCGCGATGGCGTTCGGTGGCGTGACCAGCGAGCTGGTGCAGCTCAACGACGACCGGCTGTGGTCTGGGCAACCCGTTCCACCCGCGCCGGGCGATCCGGCCGTGGTCGGGCGTGCGCGTGCGCTCACGCTCGCCGGTGACGCCGTTGGTGCCGAGGCCCTGCTGAAAACCGTTCAGGGGCCGGACACCGCCCGCTACCTCCCGCTCGCCGACCTGCGCCTCGACGTCGAGATCGGCAGGGAGGCGTGCCTGCGCAGGCCCGATCTCCCGGCGGGGGACGGGGATGCAGGTGTGGAGTCCTACCGGCGCAGGCTCGATCTGAGCACCGGGGTGTACGCGGTCACGTACCGGGCAGGCGCGGTCAACGTGCTGCGGGAGGTCGTGTGCCACCCCGGTCTGCACGTGCTGGCGTGGCGGGTGCAGACCGATCGCGGCGGCGCGGCCGACGTGGCGGTGCGGCTGGACAACGCCTTGGGCGGCACCGGGTTCACGGCAGGCGACGTCGCCGGTCTGTCCGGCGTGACCGGGATGGCGTACGCGGTGGTGACCGCGGTCGAGCGGGACGGGCCGGGCGCGGTGACGGTCTACGTGGCGACCGAGGCCGGCTACCGCGGTGCGGACGCCGAACCGGAGCATGATCCAACCGAGTGCGCCCGGCTCGCGATCACCCGTGTCGAACGGGCGCGGGAGCTCGGTTGGCACCGGTTGCGGGAGGAATCCGTTGCCGCGCACCGGGAACTGTTCGCCCGCGTCCACCTCGACCTTGGTCCCGCGCCGGACCTTCCGACGAACGAGCGCATCGCGGCCCCGGACCCGTCGCTCGCCGCGTTGCTGTTCCAGTTCGGCCGGTACCTGCTGATCACCAGCTCACGTCCGGGCACGCTGCCCGCGAACCTGCAGGGCATCTGGAACCCGCACGTCGATCCGCCGTGGCGCGGCAACTACACCCTCAACATCAACCTGCAGATGAACTACTGGCCGGCCGAGGTGACGGCACTGCCCGAGTGCCACGAGCCGCTGCTGCAGTTCGTCGAACGCCTTGCCACACAGGGCGAGCACGTCGCGCGGCAGCTGTACGCGGCCCCCGGCTGGGTGGCTCACCACAACAGCGACCCGTGGTGCCTGGCCACCCCGGTCGGTGCCGGAACGGGGGATCCGGCGTGGTCGAACTGGCCGATGGCGGGAGCGTGGCTCTGCCTGCACCTGTGGGAGCACTTCGAGTTCGGCGGTGACGCCGTCTGGTTGCGCGAGCGGGCGTGGCCGGTGCTGCGCGGCGCGGCCGAGTTCTACTCCGCCTGGCTCGTCGAGCACGAAGGTGCGCTGACCACGGCACCGTCGACGTCACCGGAGAACCACTACCTCGACAGCGCGGGTCGTCCGGTTGCGGTCGGCGTCGGGTCCACAATGGACCTGACTCTCACATGGGAGCTCCTCGAACGCGTCGTGGCCGCGGCCGAAGAACTCGGTCTCGAGCACGACGAAGTGGTGGAGCGGGCGAGGAAACTGTTGTCCCGGCTGCCTTCCCCGCCGATCGGCAGCCGCGGTCAGCTGCTGGAGTGGGCGGCCGAGCTGCCGGAGGCCGAGCCGGAGCACCGGCACGTGTCCCACCTGATCGGCCTGCACCCTGGACAGCGGATCGACCCTGAACGCACACCGGAGCTCGCGGCGGCGGCCAGACAGGCGCTGCTCGACCGGGGCGATGCGGGCACGGGGTGGTCGCTGGCCTGGAAGACGGCACTGTGGGCGCGTCTCGGCGACGGCGACCGCGCCCAAGAGCTGCTGGCCATGTTCCTCGCCGATGTCACTGCGGACGGCGCGTGCGGCGGCGGCGTCTACCGAAACCTCCTCTGCTCGCATCCGCCGTTCCAGATCGACGGCAACTTCGGCATCACAGCGGCGATCGCCGAGATGCTGCTCCAGAGCCACACCGGCGAGCTGCGGCTGCTGCCCGCGTTGCCGCCGGCGTGGCGGCGCGGCTCGGTGCTGGGTCTGCGTGCTCGTGGCGGCCTCACGGTGGATCTGACGTGGGACGGGGGTGAACTGACGGCGGTGGCGGTGCACGGTGCGCGTTCGCCCCGCACAGTCGCGCTGCGGCACCGCGACCGGCGCGTGGACATCGAGGTGAGGCCGGGAGTCATGCACGTGCTGATCGGCGGACTGGTGGAGGTGTCGATCTGATAAGGGGAGCGTGCAGCCGAATCCGTTGAGGCTGAACGCGTTCGGGGCGGGGTTGGTGGGTCCGCCGGTGCCGGTGCCCGAGTGCTTCGGAGTCGCGTTCCACATCAACGACACTGTCCGGCTGTGGGGGAACTTTTACTGCAACATCCAGCCCGTGACGTCGGTCTTGCCGGTGTTGCGGATGGTGACGTCGGTGCGGAACCCGCCGGGGCCACATGTGCGTGACGCGGTACTCGATCGAGCAGCCGGTCACCGCCTTCGGCGCGGGTGTGATGGGCGTGACCTGTGGCGGTGGCGGTGGCGGTGTGGTGGCGTCCGGCTGCACGCAGGCGTCCGGCGCGGCGAGGCCCCTGGCCTGGATCTCGACCCGTCGGAGAACTCCACGGTTCGCACGTCGACGACGCGCCGGACGGTCACGGACAGCGCGGCCTTGATAGGTGGTTCGATGATCTCCGGGACATTCGGGGCGTCTGCGCGGGCGCGGGTGCTGCCTGTTCGCTTCCGCCTCCGCACGCGCCGGCCGCGCTGGTCGGCAGAACGGCGGTGATCAAGAGCCATCTGACGGGTTTTGTTCTCAGTGCGCCAGTACTCGTCTCATGTTCCCCTGCGGCAAGGCGATGTCGGCGTTCGTCCCAAAAGGGGTTAACCCGAACGGCGTATCGCGTCCCGGCTGGCTACGGCGCTCACGCCGAATGCGGAAGATTTTTCACGCGATTTGAGCATCGGCTGTTCGATGCAATTCGAATCGAATTCTGTCGAACGACGACGAGAAATCGTTGTCAGCGGGTGGCGGTGCTGCCGCGGTCGGTGAGCCGCGGCTGGAGCAGGCGCACCTCCGGCGCCTGTTCCTGCGCGAGGCGGGCCATCACCATCTCGACCGCGATCGCGCCCAGTTCCTCGGCAGGAACGGGCATCGAGGTGAGCGGAACGGCCAGGTTCTCCGCGAGGTCGTCCGGGCACAGCGTGATCACCGACAGGTCGGCGGGCACGTCCAGCGACCGGCGCCGCAGTTCGAGCAGCAGCTGGCCGAGGATCGCCTCGTTGTGCACGACGAGGCCGGTGGTGCCGCGGTCCGGGCGCAGCACGTCGTCCAGGCACGCGGCGACCGAGGCGTAGCCGGGGCGCACGAGTGCACCGACGCGGACAGGTTCCGCTTGGAGGTCTCGCTCTTGAACCCCGCCAGCAGCCGGGCGGCGTAGCTGGTGCCGCGGTCGTACACGGAGGGGTGCGACCCGATCAGCGCGATCGAACGGTGCCCGAGATCGGCCAGGTGAGCCGCCATCTGCTTGCCGGCCGTGGTGAAGTCGAGGTCGACGCAGCTCAGACCCTCGTGGTCGTCGGGCATGCCGAGCAGAACCACCGGCGCGTCGACGGCGCGCAGCTCGGGAACGCGCGGATCCGCGCTCTCCACGTCCATCATGATGATCGCGTCCGCCATGGACCGCGCGATGACCCGGTGCGCCTCGCCAGGGCCGGCCTCCTTGGTCAGCAGCAGCACGTCGTAGTCGAAGCCGCGGGCGGACGCCACGATCGACGAGACGAACTGCATGATGACCGGCATGTTCTGGTCTGACCACAACGGCATCACGAGGCCGAGGACCTGCGAGCGGTTCGACGCGAGCGCCCGCGCGCCGGCGTTCGGGTGATAACCGAGCGCGACGATGCTCCGCTCGACGCGGCGTTTGGTCTTCTCGGAGATACTCCGTTTATCGGGCAGCACGTACGACACGGTGCTCATCGAGACACCGGCGTGGTGGGCGACCTCTTTGATTGTGATCATGCCCGCCCTTCCGTCGCACCGGCTGGTCGCGATCATCATACGGCGGCGCGCGCGATTCGCGTGCGCAGGTTGGATCCATCGTCTGTCCGAACGGGTCCCGGTGGTGCTGATGGTCGAGCTGTCACCAGTCTGTGCGGTCATCCAGGACGAGCGCACTTGCGGTTTCCGGATGTTCTGGCAACAGCGCTGTGAGCATTCCCGCCGCATTTAGAAAAGCGGATCGCATCTTTGGAAATGAAGTGACGCCGACCAAGCAGGCGCCATCCGTGATGAGTGAACCCGGTGACGTCGAGTCGCTAGACGTGCCACGCGGTCTTAGCGAGGGCGGCCACCGTCAGGACCACGCACTCGCCTGGGACGGCGCGGGCACCTCGGCAGGACGACCGCGTCATGCCGTGCCACGCTGGGCGTCTCAACAGGTAGGCAGCCTGAAACCGTGCCGGGCCAGCGCGGATGCCGCCGCGAAACCTCAAGCGGTGCTCAAGTTGTCGAAGCGCTCCAACAATCCTGAGTAACCTGTTTCGTGTTCGAAAGTTGTACCAAATGCTGAACACGGCGGCGGCCGATTCGTTTTCGTTCCGTACGACGCCGTTGTGGGCGAGGGAGTCGGGATGGCGCTGTCCGAGGCTGGTGAGCGGCTCACGACCTGGCGGCCGGTCGGCCGCCGCCGAGAACTGCGACAGGTGGCGGCCGGGGTGCGGGAGACGGCCGCCGGCCGGATCGGTCTTCTCCACGTGCGCGGCCCACGGGCCATTGGCAAGTCCGCGCTGGTCGGTCTGCTGCGCGAGGACCTGCGTGACGAGGCGGACGTCCTCGTCACCACCTGTGCCGGTGACGAGCACTTCGCCGCCGCGAGAGGGCTGTTCGGCGCCGAACCGGTCGACGCGCTGCTGACCGGGCGCGACGAGCATGCCCGGCGGTACGCGCTGAACGACCTGGTCGTCCCGCGCACGGCAGGTCGTCCGCTGGTGCTGGTCCTCGACGACGCCCACCGCTGTGACCGCTCGACCGCCCGCTGGCTGGGTGTGCTGGCACGCCGCATCCCCGAGCTCCAGGTGTACGTCGTGCTGGTCTACCCATGTGCCGAGCGCGTCGCCGCCGAGGAGATGTTCGCCGATCTCACTGGCGCACTGGACACGACCACGATCGACCTGGGTCCGTTCGACGAGGCCGACGTGACGGAACTGATCGCGCGCGAGTGCGGGTTCATTCCAGAACCCGAGTGCGTCCGCGTCGCGCTGGAGTCCACCGCTGGCATCCCCGAGGTCGCGCTGGCCTGGGCCGCGAAGGCCAGCGCGACCGGTGCTACGCCCGACGTCGAGGCCGAGCTCGTCGAATGGCAGCTCATCTGGCTGAAGGACCAGCCGGAGTCGACGCGCCGGTACGCCACTGCCGCGGCGGTGCTCGGCAGCACCGAGCCCGCGAGCGTGGCGGCGCTCGCCGAGACCTCACCGGCGGCGGCCGTGCCGACACGCGCGGAGCTGGTGTCCCTCGGCGTGCTCAGTGCGGAGGGGCGTTTCCGGTCGGCCGCGTTGCGCGCGCGGCTGCTCGACGCGCTCGGCCCCGAGGAGCTGGCCGAGGTCCGGACGAAGGCGGCGAGGCTGCTCACGGACGAGGGTCGTCCGCAGGAGGAGATCGCCGAACTGGTCATGTTGCTGCCCGCGCTGACCGAGGTGTGGATGTTCTGCGCGCTGCGCGGCGCGGCACGGGAGAGCACGCTGCGCCCGGAGCTGGCGGTCAGCTACCTGCGGCGCGTGCTCGACGCGGTCCCCGGCCACGCCGACACGCGGCAGGAGCTCGCGACCCGGCTGACCGAGATCGACCCCTCCGCGGCGATGGACGTCTACGCCGGGCTGCTCGCCGACGGCACCGACCCGGCGGTCCGTGCGTCGATCGCGGTCCGGTACGGCGCGGTGGCGCTGCGGGCCGGCCGTGGCGAGGAGGGGTTCCTGCTGCTCGCCGACTACCTGTCCGAAGAGGAACGCACCGGCCGCTTCAGCGCGATCGATCCGGAGCTGCGCGCCAGGATCGAAGCGACGGCGCTGGTCAACGGTTTCGGCGGTTCGGCCACCGTCGGCCGTGCGATGGACCTGGCGCGCGTGATCACGCCGCCGCAGGGCAGGGCGGAGGGCGGCCGACGGCTCGCGCAGCAGCTCGCCAGGGCCGAGGTGCTGCGTGGCAAGTCGCTCACCTTGGCGCTCGGCCACCTCCGGTCCGCGCTACCCGCACTCGGTGGTGCCCGTGAGCTGTGGGACGTCTTCGCGGTCACGTCGCTGCACTTCTGCGGCGAGCGGACCGCGGCGATGACGCTGGTGGACGAGATCATCGAGGCCGCCCCGGGTTCCGGTGGCGCCGAGACGCGCAAGCTCGCACTCGCGACGCGGGCGGGCCTGGCGTACGAGGCAGGCGACCTGACGCAGGCCGAACGGGACGCCGGTGCCGCACTGGCGATCGCGGGCCCCGAGGACTTCGGCGCGCTGACGGTGCTGGCGTCGGTGCTGGTGCGGCGCGGCTACACCGAGCAGACCGAGCAGCTCTTCCACCGCATGCGGGCACCGCGTGACGCGATCGAGTACGGCTGGGCGCTGAACGCCAAGGCGCACTGGCTGTGGAACCGCGGCGACAACGACGCGGCGCTGGACATGCTCCAGCGCTGCGGCCGGGAGTTCGACGCCATGGGTGTGCACAACCCGGTGCTCGTCCCGTGGTGGCTGGACGGGGTCGCGGTGACGATGCGGCTGGGCCGCACCAGTGAGGCCGCCGAGTTCGCCGAGCGCGGCGCCGACGCCGCGCTCAACTGGAGCACCCCCGCCGCACGGGGTTACGCGCTGCTCGCCAAGGGGCTGAGCACAGGGCACGTCGAGACGCTGGAGCAGTCGGTCGCCGAGCTCAGCGAGGCGGGTGCGCAGCTGCACGAAGCCCTGGCGCTGCGCGCGCTGGGCGCCTCGCTGATGCGCGAGCAGCATGAGAAGGCAGCCCGCAAGCACCTGCGCGCCGCGGTGGACGTCGCAGTGCGTTGCGGCGCGACCATCGCCGCGGACCGGGCACACGAGCTGCTGACGGCGGCGGGTGGGCGGATGAGCGCGGTGCACGCCTCACCGAGGGACGCGCTCACCGGTGGTGAGCTGAGGGTCGCCGAGCTCGCGGCGGACGGTCTGACCAACCGGGAGATCGCCGAGAAGCTGTACGTCACGGTGCGGACCGTCGAAAGCCACCTCTCGAACGCCTACCGGAAGCTGGGTGCCCAGACCCGCGCCGAGCTCGCGGTGCAGCTGCGATGAGCGGGAGGGCAACGGCCGCACTGGTCGAACGGGACACCGCGCTCGCCGTGCTGGAACGGTCGGTGCGGATGCTGGCGTCCGGCCGTTCGTCGCTGCTGGAGATCTGCGGCCATCGCGGTACCGGCCGGACCGCCGTGCTCGACCGTGCGGTGGAGCTCGCTCAGCGCGCGGGAACCACGGTGCTGACCGCAGCGGGCGGTTGCTCGGCACTGAGCGGGTCCGGTGGCGTGGTGGCTGAGCTGATGTCCCAGCTGCACTGCGGTGACCGCGGTCCGGCGGCCGTCGGCCGGCTGGTGGAGCTGGCCCGCGGCACGCCCGTGCTGGTTGCCGTGGACGACGCGGACCTGCTCGACCACGAGTCACGCGCCTGGCTCGCGAGCCTGGCCGGACGGGCCGTCCAGGTGCCGCTGATGGTCGCGGTCGTGACGGACGTCTGCCTGCCCGTGCTGCCCGCAGCCACGACGATTCCGTTGAGGCCACTGGGACACAACGGCATCTCGGCTCTGGTGACCAGCAGGTTCGGTCGTCCGGGCGACGACGACTTCGTCGGTGCGCTGTACGACCACACCGGCGGCCGTCCGGCGGCGCTGTGCCTGCTGCTCGATCGGTGCGCCGAGGACGGGCTGGAGCCCAGCGGTGCCTGGCTCGACGCGCTGGCCGGCATCACGGCCGATGTGTTCGCCGACCTCACCACGCGGACCGTGCGGTTGCTGCCCGCCGAGGTCGTCGACCTGCTGCGGGTGATCGCGGTCTGCGGTCCGCTGTTCCCCGCCGACCTCGTCGAGGTGCTGGCCGGGCTGCGGACGATCTCACTCGGCCGTGCGCTGGAGTTGCTGGCCGGCGCCGGGCTGGTGACGGAGCCGGCCAAGCCGGAGCTGACCGCGGGCATCAGGGTGTCGCGGCTGCTGGAGGGCATGCCGGCGCGGGCACGCGAGGATCTCCACGCACGTGCGGCCCGGCTCGGACACCAGTGCGCCGTGCTCCCGTCCGAGGTGGCGCGGCTGCTGGTCGGAGCCCCGCCCCTCGGTGAGGCGTGGGTGGTGCCGCTACTACGAGCGGTGGCGCGGGAGGAGGTGGACGGCAACCGTGCCGCCGAGGCCATCGGGTTCCTGCGCCGTGCGCTGGCCGAACCGGTCACGCCGGTCGTGCGGGCGGAGCTCGTGCTGGAGCTCGCCGTCGCGGAGTGGGCGGTCGCACCGGTCGCCGCGGACCGCAGGCTCGCCAGGATGCTGCTGGAACCGCAGTCACCGGAGTGCGCGGACGTGCGGCTGGCGGCAGCGGACCAGCTGTGGGGACGCGGTGACGCCGCCCTGCTGCGGCGCACGCTCAGCGCGGTGCGGTCCGCCGGTGGCGATCGCGACGCCGTCACGTCGTTGTACTGGATCGCCGACGACGCCCCGGTCGAGACGCCGGAACTGGGCGTTCTCGACGCCGCGGAGCTGCCCACCGCGTGCGCGAACCCGGACAGGGCAGGCATCGCCGCGTGGTTGTACGCCTGTCAGGGCGTCGACGCCGAGCACGCCAGGGCAACGGCGACCATCGCGCTGACGGCACCGGCAAAGCTGCTCACCTCCCGTCTGTTCGCCTGTCTCACCCTGGCCGCGGCCGACGACGTCGCCGGGGCCGTCGCGGGGTTGGACCTCGTGATCGCCGAGGCTCGCAGGAGGCGGTTGACGTCGGTCGTGCCGCAGGCGCTGATGATGCGGGCGAAAGTACGCGCGATGGCGGGCGATCTGGACGACGCCGCGGCGGACCTGGAGCAGGCGCAGTCCGTGTACCCGCTGGCGAACCTGCATCCGGACGCGCGCCCGATCATGGTCGCGGCGGACATGCTGGTGAACATCGAGTGCGGCCGGCTCGACCGCGCGATCGAGTTGTCCGCGAGCCAGCCGGACGAACGGATCGGCTTCGGCTACGCACGGACGTTCTTCAACTTTGCCCGCGCCGTGCTCGCCCTCGTGACCGGCGATCCCGCCGAGGCCGCGGCGCGGGCCGACGAGTGCGGCCGCTGGATGCTCTCCCGGCAGTGGGTGAACCCCGCCGCGCTGCCGTGGCGGTCCATATCCGCGGCGGCACTGGCCGCGACCGGCGACCACGAGGGCGCGGCCAGGACATGCGCGCGGGACCTCGAACTCGCCCAGCGCTGGGGCGCGCCCAGCACCACCGCCCGCGCCCACCTGAGCTGCGCGGCGGTGATCGGCGGCGAGGATCACCTGCGGGAGGCCGTCCGCCTGCTGACCGGTTCACCGTTCCGGCTGATGCGTGCGAACGCACTGCTCGAACTCGCCCAGGTCCTCAATCCTTCCTCCGCCGTGCCGATGATCAGAGAGGCGGCGGAGATCGCCGTCCTGTCCCGATCGACCCCGCTGATCAACCGGGCCCGCGGGCTCGGCTGGGAGCCCACGGCATGACGAAGGGATGCGCGACCGGAGTGCTGCTCGAACGCGATGACGAGACGAACATGGTGGGCCAGGCACTCGAGCAGGCCCGTGGCGGCATCGGCAGCATCGTCGTAGTGGCCGGCCCGCTGGGCAACGGCAAGACCGCGTTGCTCCGCGCGCTGTCCCGGCATCCCGGCGCCGCGTCGTTCTCCGTGCGGCACGCGTCCGCGACCTTGATGGAACGCGATCACGCCTACGGGGTGGTCCGGCAGTTCCTCGAACCGGCACTGACCGGCGCACCAGATGAAGTGTCGTTGGGGTCGGCGGTGCTCGCTCGCCCCGTGTTCGGCGGCGGTGCCGGCGATGACGGCAACGACGACGCCGCGCGGTCCGTCCAGCTCGGCCTGCTCAGCCTCTGGCGCGACCTCAGCGCGATCAAACCGCTCTTCGTGCTGGTGGACGACCTGCAGTGGGTGGACGAGCCCTCACTGGAACTGCTGGAGGTGCTGGCCGGGCGCATCCGGCACCTGCGGATGGTGGTGCTCGTGTCGGTGCGCGAGGGAGACTCGCTGGCCGAGCGTCCCGCGGCGGCGTCGATTCTCTCGGCAGCGACGCGACGGCTGCGGCTGCGGCCGTTGGGTCCGGCCGGGACCGCCATGCTCGTGCGCGCCAAGCTGGGACGTGAGTGCGACGAGGAGTTCGCGCTGGCCTGCCACGAGGCGACCGGCGGCAACCCGCTGCTGGTCACCGCGCTCGCGCTGGCGTGGGCGGTGGGTGGCGAGGCCCCGACCGCGGCGAACGCGGACCTCGTGCGCACAGTGCGTCCTGCCCAGGCGCGAGAGCGGGTCGTCGCCTGCATGCGGGCGCAACCGGACCCGGTCCGGCGGCTGCTCAAGGCGGCCGCGGTGCTGGGCGAGTCCGCTGAGCTGGACGCGGTGGGTGCGCTCGCAGGCCTGGACGAGCAGACGACGGCGGAGATCGTGCGCGGGTTGACCAGGCTGGGGCTCTTCCGCGGCACCGGGTTTGTCCATTCCTGTGTGCGCGAAGCAGTCGATGACCTGATGACGGCGGCCGAACGGGAACAGCTCAACCTACGGGCCGTCCGTCTGTTGTACGAGCTGGGCAAATCCTCGGAGTCGGTGGCCGGACAGCTGCTGGCCACCTCGACGCCGCAGGGGCCGTGGGCGGTGGAGGCGTTGCGGGACGCCGCGCACGTCGCACTGCGCCGCGGCGCACCCGAGGCGGCGGTGGGCTACCTGCGGCGTGCTCTGCTCGACACGTCCGTCGACGGTCTGGACCGGGCGACCGTGCTCGTCGACCTGGCGAGCGCGGAACGCCTGCTGGACGTGAACGCGGCGGTGCGCACCCTCTCGTACGCGGTCGCGCTGCTGCCCGGCCCCCGTGAGCGGGCGGCCGCGTTGATCAGGCTCACGCCCGCGGTCATGGGGGACGCGCCGGAGGCTGTGGTGTCCATCCTGCGCGGGGTCGTCGAGGAGTTCGGGCCGCCGGAGCGGCACTGCGGAGTCGACCGCGACCTCGCGTTGCGACTGGAGGCCAGGCTGCGCTTCATCGGCAGGACCGAGCCGTGGGAGCTCGCCACCACCGGAGCGCGGCTCGACGAACTGCGGGCAGCCGGGCGAACCGACAGCGGGGCGGAACGCGAGCTGTTGTCGGTGCTGGTCAACGCGGCTACCCTGACCGCGCGCGTGCCCGCGCGCCGAGTGGCGGCACTGGCCGAACAGCTGCTGGCGCGGGCGCCGGCGTCATCGGCGCACTCGGCCAGCACGGCGCCATTGCTGGTGACCGCACTCGCCGTGGCTGACTCGCCGGGCGTGGTCGACGGCTGGCTCGACCGGGCGCTGACCGCCGCACAACAACGGGGTGACGTCGTCGAACAGGCGACGATCCGCACCGAGCAGTCGCTGGTCCACCTCCTCACCGGCCGGGTTGCCGAGGCGACCCGCGCCGCGTCCGACGCGTTCGACCTCGGCGCGTGGAACTCGAGCGCGGTCGGCGCGTCCGCTGCTGTCCTGGCCGGCGCTGTCGCACTGCAACTCGGTGATCGGGACCTCATCGACCAGATGCTCGCCTCAGTGAAGGGGGAGCCCGCGAACCAATGCCTGGCCACGGTGACCGGGTTGCTGCGCGGACAGGCGGCCGTCGTGCGTGGCGAGCACGCCGCGGCGGCGCTGACATTGACCGACTGCGGCGCGCACCTGGACAGGTGCGGCTGGCGCAACCCCGTGCTGTTCCCGTGGCGCTCGGCACTCGCGCTCGTGAAGCTCACGCTCGGCGCCACGGGTGACGCGATCGCGCTCGCCGAGGAGGAGCGGCTGATCGCGGAGGAGTGGGGAGCGGCTTCCGGTGTCGGCAGGACCCTGCGCGTGCTCGGACGGGTCGTCGGGGGCGCCCGCGGCCTGGAGCTGACGGGGCGCGCGGTCGAGGTGCTCCGGACCTCTGCGCACCGGCTGGAACTCCTGTACGCGTTGCGGCAACAGGCCGAATTCACGAACCTCCCGGACTCCTGGCGTTCCTGCCTCGAACTCGCCGAGGAAATCAGCGACCAGCAGATAGCGCACCGCGCTCGCGCCGCTCTCGGTGTCAGCGCACCCGCGAGCACAGGTGGAAAACTGACTCGGTCTGAGCAGAAGGTGGCGATGCTGGCGGTGAGCGGCCGGTCGAACCAGGAAATCGCCGAGATGCTCGAAGTCACTTCAAGGGCCGTTGAGAAACACCTCACCAACACCTATCGCAAACTCGGCGTACGGCGGCGGGCGGAGCTGGGTGATGCACTCCGGAGCATGGGTCCGGTGTCACCGGTCCGATGACGCATTGTCACTTGCTCGGAGCGGCTCGACCGATGCAGTACGGCTAATGCAATCGACTGAACAGCGTATTACCGGCCGCACTGGCGTCGTTTGCGCGACCGAACCGTCACGCCCTGTGCCCGCTGCGGGCCCAACCGGTGCTGTGGGAGACGCTCACGGCCCTGATCGACGCCGACTACAACCGCAACAAGGCCGCGAAGAACCTCTTCATCCACCGCGGCACGCTCGACTACCGCCTGCAGCGAATCGCCAGTGTCACCGGATGCGACCCGACGACCGGGCGCGGCGTGCAGCTGCTGGCCGCCGCGTTGATCACCGACTCGGTGCGCTGACCAGACGTCCAGGAGGAGTGTCGGCATCTCTTCCCGGACGATCAGGGCCGGTGGCTCCTTCTCGGCGAACTCGGCGTGTCGCCTGTGCGGGCGGGTTTGCCGAACATGTCGCGATGATCGAAGTCTGAACGGCTCGACGGGAAAGATCCCCGCGACCGGCGAGCTGTGACATGTCGTCGAACGACAGTCGAACCTCGACGAGGCCTTCGACGAATCCGTCGAAGGCGCTGGTTTCTCTTGACGTTCGCGTTGAGTTCGTGTCACGTTCGCGTATCGCATTCGAAGCGCTTCGATTCCCCCTGTCGGCTTCGATTCTCCCTTCGGAGGTGTCGCCGTGATCACCATCGTGGACGTGGCGAAACATGCGCGCGTCGCGCCCAGCACGGTTTCGTACGTGCTGACCGGAAGGCGTCCGGTTTCGGCCGAGACCTGCGCGCGGGTGCGGGAAAGCATCCAGTCGCTGGGCTACCGCCACCGGCGGGCGGGGGGCGGGGCAGCGGCGCACAGCCGGACCAACGTGCTGGCGCTGGTGCTGCCGCTGCGGGAGGGCGCGCGACTGCCGGCGGTCATGCGCTTCGTCACGGCCGTCGTGTCCGCCGCGCGTCGGCAGGGCATGGACGTGCTGCTGGTGACGGCGGACCAGGGTGCGGACGGGCTGCGTCGCGTGGCCGGCGGGGCCGTGGCCGACGGGTTCCTGATGATGGGCGTGGACCTGGACGACGAGCGCGTGTCCGTGGTGCGCGAGCTCGGCCGCCCGGCCGTCCTCATCGGACATCCGGCGGCGGGCGGGCTCACCTGCGTCGATCTGGACTTCGAGGCGGCCGGAGCGCGGTGTGTGGAGCACCTTGTCGGCCTGGGACACCGCAGTATCGGCTTCCTCGGTGCGCCGAGCGCGGCCTATGCGCGCAACTCCGGGTGTCGAAGGTCAACAGCTGGATGGCGCCGACGAACTGGCCGGGCTATCTGGCGGGTGCGGTGTTCGGCCCGCAGGCCGGGCAGGCGATGATCTCCTCGGCACGGATCGCGGGGCTCGTGCTGATCCTGTGCGGAGTGGCGGTGCTGTTGGGCCGCCAGCTGCGCGGACGGATCTCCGAGGTGACGTCGCTGGGAATGATGATGAGTGTGATCGTGGTGCTGGGGCCGGTGATCCAGCCGTGGTACCTGCTGTGGGCCGTGCTGCCGCTGGCCGCGTGCCTGCCGGTGGGGACGTGGCGGACCAGGGTCGCGGTGCTCGCCGGGGTGTTCGCGCTGCTGGTGCCGCCGCTCGCGGGCAACTTCGCGGGCCGGGTGCCGGAGCTCGTCGCGGCCTACGTCGTCGGGGTCGCCCTCGTCGGCGGCGCGTACCTCGTCCTGCGCCGGGCGAGGGTGTCCGTTGCGCAAGCCTGACCTCGCCCGCTACGGCGCGGCGGCGGTGGCCGGCGGCGCGCTGGCCCTGAGCTTCCCGCCGCGCACGCTCTGGTGGCTCGCCGTTCCCGCCTTCGTGGTGTTCTGGCTGGTGTTGAAGGGCGCGGGTGCCCGTCGCAGCGCCGGTCTCGGCTTCGCGTTCGGGTTCGCGTTCTTCCTCCCGCACCTGTGGTGGATCCAGCACTTCCTGGGCGACGACTTCGGGCCCTGGCCGTGGCTGGTGCTCAGCGCGTTGATGGCGTTGTTCATCTGCGGTGTCTGCGCGCTCTTCCCGCTGGTCGCCCGGCTGCCGGCGGCTCCGGTCTGGGCGGCGCTGCTGTTCGTGCTGCAGGAGACCCTGCGCGGGCTGATCCCGTTCAACGGCTTCCCGTGGGGCCGCGTCGCGTTCGGCCAGGTCGACGGGCCGTTCGCGCGGCTCGCCGTGCTCGGGGGCGCGCCGCTCGTGACGTTCGCCGTGGTGTTCACCGGGTTCGGCCTGGCCGCCTGGTTCCCGAGGTGGACACGCGCCTGGGCGCTGGTGCCGGTCGTCGCCGCGCTCGCCGTGAGCCCGTTGATCTCGATCGAGGCGCAGACCGGACAGCGGACCGTCGCGGTCGTGCAGGGCAACGCCCCCGACCTCGGCCTCGGCCTGCTCACCGAGGGCACCACCCTGCGCGAGAACCACCTGCGCAAGACCGCCGAACTGGCCGCGCTGGTCCGCGGCGGCGCGCTGCCGAAGCCGGACCTCGTGGTGTGGCCGGAGAGCGCGACCAGGACCCGCGACCGCGACCCGGTGCTCGACGCCGCCATCGCCGACCTCGGCGTGCCGACCCTGGTGAGCGCGCTGCGCGACGGGCAGAACTCCGTCATCACGTGGGACCCGGAGACCGGCGCGGGGGAGTCGTACGCCAAGCAGGAGCTCGTCCCGTTCGCCGAGCACATCCCGCTGCGCCCACTGGCCCGGATCTTCACGCCGTTCGCGGACCAGCCCGATCTCGACGCGGGCACCGAACCGGGCGTGCTGGACATCGCGGGCACGCGCGTGGGCGTCGGCATCTGTTACGAGGTCGCCTACGACTACGTCCTGCGGGAGAGCGCCGCCGATGGCGCGCAGCTCCTGGTGGTGCCGACGAACAACGCCTGGTACGGCCGTGGCGAGATGACCTACCAGCAGCTCGGGATGGCCCGGCTGCGCGCGATCGAACACGGCCGCGCGGTCGTGGTGGCGGCGATCAGCGGCGTGAGCGCGGTCGTGCGGCCGGACGGCAGCGTCGTGCGGTCGACCGGCATGTTCACCGACGACCTGATGGTGGACACCGTGCCGTTGCGCACGGACGTGACGTTCGCGACCAGGTTCGGCGGCGCGATCCACGTCCTGCTCACGGGCTTGGCGCTCGTCTCGTGCGCGGTGGCGTTGTGGTCGCGGCAGCGAGCACGACGGGCACTGGCCGCCCAGGACTGAGCCACTGCACACGACGGGCGTGCGTTCCACTCTCCCGCAGGAGTCTGGAACGCACGCCCATGACCGCAACCACCTCTCCGGCGCTCCGGTCTCGCGTGCGTCGAACTCAGTTCTTGCCGAGCAGTGCCGACCCCAGCAGCGTTCGCTGGTGCAGCACGGACAACCCCTGCCTCTCCGTCGTCAGCAGCCCCGCCTCCCGCAGCACCGTCGTGTGCCGGCTGACCGACGACGGCGACGCGCCGAGCCGTTCCGCCAGCTCGGTCGTCGTGGCCCCCGCACCGACGGCCGCCAGCACCGCCGATCTGGTCGTGCCGAGCAAGGCCGCCAGTGCACCCTGCTCACGCCGTCCGCTCGCGAGCTGCCGCTGCCAGGTCCAGTCGTGGTGCAACGGGTACACCACGGTCGGCGGCAGCCCCGGATCAGCGAACGCGACCGGCGTGCGGCGGCAGAAGTACGACGGCACCAGCCGCAGCCCGCGCCCGTTGAGGTACAGGTCGCGGTCGTGCGCGTACTGGACCTCCAGCACCGGTGCCCTCCAGTTCATCAGCGGCCACATGCCCCGCAGCAACCCCTCGACGTCGCACGCGAGGCCGTTGCGGTGCACCCGATCGGTCTCGACCGCCTCGTCGATCAGATCGGCGTACGGCTCGATCACCTCGCGGTGGTACCGGGTGAGCGCCTCGGTGAGGCCCATCAGGGACTCGCCGTCGCCCGCCGCCAGCGGACGCGTCCACTCCGGAACCGGCCGCACCTCCTCCAGCCGCTGGAACTCCTCTCGCAGCCGATGGCGGGGTGTGGACCGGATCGCCGCGAGCGCGCTACCCAGGCCCTGCGCACCCTCCGGGGGTGTCAGGAAGTCCGGGAAGTACGGACCGAGCGGCGCGAGCACGGACAGCATGCGCACGCCGGACGTGATCACCTGCCGGTCCCCGTTGCGGCGGACGTGACGCAGCCACGGCTGCAACATCAACCCGCTGTCCAGTTCGGTCAGCCGAAGCCGGCTGAACACCATTTCCCAGAGTGGATCCACCCTTTCCGCTACCTGCGTACGCTCCAGATCACCAGTGGAAAAATGGATGCGCAACACAGCAACCTCCCCAGTCCAGGTCACCGCGCACAACGATACTGGGCGTGTCACTCCGCCGAATTGCGCAACGAAAACCGGACGCGGGACCAGTGTCCCGCGTCCGGTTCTGTGCTATCGCTCCGGATTAGCCGCAGCTGGTGCTGACCCACTGGTGCGAGCGGACCTGGTAGGTGCCGGCGAGGTCACCCTTCTGGCCTTGCTTCGTGCAGCCGATCGAGCCGTTGTAGCCGGTGTTGCGGTAGAACCTGACGCCCTTGGCGGAGGACGTGCCGCGGTTGTAGACGGACTTGACCTCCCGGTCCGTGGCCCAGGAGCACTTGTAGGTGCCCGAGGTCCAGTCCGAGTCGGCGACGTCCCACATGCAGCGGCGGCCCTTGCCGCCGAAGTCGTCCCAGAAGCAGATGTTGCCGGTGTTGCAGTCCCAGGCCGCGAGCGCCTGGCCGGTCTCGGAGTCGAACGCCGCGCCCACAGCGGCGGCCTCGGCGACCGGAGCCTCCGCCTGCGCGCTCGGCGCCGCGAGAGCGACGGTGAAGAGCATGGCGAGTGGCATCAACGCCAGCAAAATACGCCGAACGAACCTCAAAGGATTCCTCCCTAACCCAAAATTAATTCCGCCGGGCGCCACTTTAAGCAGAGAGGGGAAGCGGAGAAAAGCTATTGCTCCGTGGTGCAATAGCGCTTTTCAGGATCGTCGGGTGTACCTGTGTTTCACGCCCGCCGGGAAGTACTCCGGATCGCCGTGCGGCCGCAGCACGACTTCGGGCAACTGCCGTTCGGCCGGGACGTAGTGCGCGAACTCGCTGTTGAGCCGCAGCAGCTGGGCGCGGACCGCCTCCGCGATCACGGCCGCGTCCGCCGCGGCGCCCGGCGCGGTCTCGACGGTGATCCGCAACACCCGGTCGCGATCTTCGTCCTCGACCGACTCGATCACGAACCTCCCCGTCACCACGTCGCTGATGCCGGGCTGTTCCAAACCGACGGTCACGTTCTCCGGGTAGACGTTCGCACCGAAGAACGACACGGTGAACAGCGACCGCCCGAACAGGAACACGAACGGCAGCTCCGGTCCTGCCGGGGGAGTGAAGCCGTTGCGGGAGCAGTACTCCAGCAGTTCCGCGTGGCCGAGAACCCCGCCCTCGTCGGCGATCCGGTAGCGGATCAGCGGGATCCCGCCGTCCGCGGTGAACACCAGCGTGCCGTCGTGCACCTCGAAGAAGCGGCTCGCCGGGTCGTACTGCACGAGCGTCGGCAGCCGCGAGTCGCCGAAGACCTCCCGCGCCTTCTCCGGGTGGCCGGCGAGGAACCCGCGGATGCTCGCCGACAACGCCGTCTCGTTGCCCAGCACGCCGGAATCCGCTGTGCCGTAGAGAGAGGCGACGTCGGTGACGGGGTCCGCGATGCCGGCCCGCCGCGACACCAGGTCGCGCCACTGCTCGCTGAACACCTCACCGGCCAGCACGAGCTTGATCCGGTACGCGGGCCAGTCGACGCCCTCCGCGAGCCCGGTGTCGACGACGTCCTTCACGAACGGCGGGTAGCCCAGCAGCACGACCTGGTCGAAGTGCGGCGCCAGTTCGGGCAGCACCCGCAGGATCTCGGCCTTGTTGTTCCCCGGCGCCACCACCGTGATCGGGCAGCCCTTGGCCGCGAGGTGCCGGACGCACGCCTGCGTGAACAGGCCACCGACCCACGTGCCGAGCGGGAAGCACACCACGGCCAGCGTCCTGCGCTCGTCGGCGTGGAACCCGTCCACCAGCACCTGCTCGAACCGGCGCGCCACGTGCAGCTCGTCCTCGACGCCGCGCGGCCAGATCGTGGGCCTGCCGCTCGACCCCGACGACACGGCGATCATGTCGCAGTTCTCGAGCTTCCCGTCGCGGCACAGCTCCGGCAGCGGGTGCCGCTCGTGGTAGCCGGCCTTGTCGAGCAGCGGCAGCCGCTGGAAGTCCTCGAACGTCCGGATCGCCGCGGGCTCGATCCCGTTGTCCCGCAGGAGCTTCCGGTAGGCGGGCACCGTCTCCGCCGTCCGCTGGAACAGGTCCAGCACCCAGCTCCCCGACTTCGGCTCGCCCGGCGCGAAGAAGTCGTCGAACGCCTGGCGCACGCGGATCTGGCGGCTGCTGTCCATGGTCCGAGCGTATCGATCTGATCCACGTTCCACCCGGACCAGACGAACGACGGTTCACGGGGAGTGCCCGCCGCTTCTACCGTCTGTTGACGACCGGGAACCCCCTGCTTCCCGGTGCAAAGGAGTCCACTACATGAAATCCCTGCGCATGGGGGCGCTGGCCGTCTTGACGGTCTCCGCGGTCGCCCTCTCGATGACGGGCGCCTCCGCCCACGATCCCAACACCGCCGAAGGCCAGGCCGCCGCCAGGACGTTCCTGGCCGACCACCTGCCCGCCGACCGGCACGCCGTCTCCGGCCAGGCCGCCGGCGTTCCGTGTGTCAACGGCAAGGCCGACATCTACCCCTGCAAGAACGTCGACCTGCTCAGCGTGCTCCCCCTGTCCTCGATGGGCGGTGGCAACGGCAACGACATCTGGGGCTGGACCGACCCGTCCTCCGGCAAGGAGTACGCGATCGTCGGCCGCACCAACGGCACCGCGTTCGTCGACGTCAGCACGCCCACGGCGCCGAAGTTCCTGGGTAACCTGCCGTCCAACGGCGGCAGCAGCTCGTGGCGCGACATGAAGGTCTACAAGGACCACGCCTTCATCGTCGCCGACTTCATCACCGGCCACGGCATGCAGGTGTTCGACCTGACCCGCCTGCGGACGGTCACCACGCCGCAGACGTTCACCGCCGACGTCCTGTACAAGGAGTTCGGCCCGGCGCACAACATCGCCATCAACGAGGAGACCGGGTACGCGTACGCGATCGGCTCCAACACGTGCAGCGGCGGCCCGCACATGGTCGACATCCGCACGCCGAAGTCGCCGAAGAACGCGGGCTGCGTCGCGCAGGACGGCTACACGCACGACAACCAGTGCGTGGTCTACCGCGGACCGGACGCGACCTACCGGGGCCGGGAGATCTGCTTCAACTCCAACGAGGACACGCTGACGATCGTCGACGTGACCGACAAGACCAAGCCGGTCCAGATCTCGCGCAAGGCCTACTCCGGCGCGCAGTACTCGCACCAGGGCTGGCTGACCGAGGACCAGCGGTACTTCCTGCTCGACGACGAGCTGGACGAGTCGCGCGGCACCGACAAGCGCACCAAGACCTACATCTGGGACCTCGCGAGCCTCGCGAATCCGGTGCACACCGGGGTCTACAACTCGCCGGCCACGGCGATCGACCACAACCAGTACATCAAGGGCAAGTACTCCTACCAGGCCAACTACCAGGCCGGGTTGCGCATCCTCGACGTCAGCAACGTCGCTTCGGCGCAGCTGACGGAGGCCGGGTTCTTCGACATCTACCCGGCGGCGAACGAGGCGAAGTTCAACGGGGCGTGGAGCAACTACCCGTACTTCGCCAGCGGCATCGTCCTGGTGAACGGCATCGAGCAGGGCCTGGTCGTCGTCAGGCCCAACCTCGGCGCCGTCGAACCGCCGCCCGCCGGTGGCAAGTTCGAGAACACCACCGACGTGCAGATCCCGGACCGGGGAGCGGCGGTGACGTCGTCCGTGACGGTCTCCGGTGTGCCCGGCAAGGCGCCGGCCGCGCTGAAGGTCAACGTCGACATCAAGCACCCGTACCGGGGCGACCTGGTGATCGACCTCGTCGCGCCGGACGGGACCTCGTTCCGCCTCAAGGGTTCCGGCAACGACTCCGGTGACAACGTGCTGACCACCTACGAGGTGAACGCCGGCGCCGAGGACGCCGCCGGCTCCTGGCAGCTCAAGGTGCAGGACGTCGCCAGCTCCGACGTCGGCTACATCGACGCGTGGAGCCTTCAGTTCTGACCCTGACGCGGGTGGGCGGCCGTGGCCGTCCACCCGCGCCGCCAGTGCGGTGACCACGAACCTTCACCGGGTCTTCCGGCGCTCAGCAGGGCGCCTCGCGGCACCGCCCCCACGCCCCCGTACGTGTCCAGTACTCGGGACGCGGAGACGGCACCGCGATGCACCCGTCTGACCGGCGAAGTACCAGGTAAAGGTTCGTGATCACCGCACTAGGAGTTGTCATGCGCAAGCTCAGCCTGGTCGACTGGATGTTCGCCCTGCTCGCCGTCGCCGTGGTGGCAGGCGGCGGCATCATGGTGTTCGCCCGGTCCGCACCGCCGATGCAGCACCAGAACATGGGCGCCGTGGTCCCCGCCGCGCACAGCGACGGTCTGTCCGATGTGGAGAGCGGCTACCGCTTCGAACGCGTGGTGGTGCCCGAGACCCGCGGCACCGCCGTGCCGGTGGCGTTCCGGATCCTCGACGGCGCGGGCAAGCCCGTCACCCGGTTCCTGGACAACCAGACCAAGCAGATGCACTTCTTCTCCGTCCGCGAGGACATGTTCGTCTTCGAGCACCTGCACCCCGTGCTGGACGGCGACACCTGGCGCACCACGCTCTCCCTGCCCGACGGCGGCGCCTACCGGATGTTCGCGGAGTTCGTGCCGCTCGACACGGCGGACCCGCGCCACCCGGTCGTGCTCGGCGTGCCGTTCAGCGTCCCCGGCGACACGACACCGGCGCCGGTTCCCGCGCCCGAGGCCGGTGCGGTGACGACCGACGGCTACAGCGTGGTGCGCGTGGACGAACCGGCCCGGCCCAAGGCGATGACCCAGCAGACGCTGCGGCTCTCGATCCGTGCCCCGGACGGCACGCCGGTCAGCTCGCTGGAACCCCACCTCGGTGCCAACGGCCACATGACCGGGTTCCACACCATGTTGCTGTCGGCCACGCACCTGCATCCCGTCGAACTGGCGGGAATCCCGCTGAACAACGGCGAGCTGAGCTTCCAGGCGGTGTTCGCCGACCGCGGCGAGTACCGGCTGTTCCTGGAGTTCTCCCACGGCGGCAAGCTGCACCGGGCGGCCTTCACGGTGGACGTCGGCTAAGTAATTTTTAAAGCTCTATAGCTTCAGTGTTGACTAAAATCAAGCCAAGTTGGACAGCCGCCGACACCCAGCGATGAAGATCGCTAGCCTGGACGAGGTGCGCATCCTCTTCTCGTGCCGGCCCGCCTACGGGCACCTGTTTCCGCTGGTGCCGCTCGCTCGAGCGGCACAACACGCAGGCCACGAGGTCGTGTTCGCGATCGGTCCGAGCTTCGTGGAGAAGGCGCGTGAGCTGGGTTTCGAGGCGCACGCGTCGGGCATCTCGATCGAGGAGGCCGAGGCGGAGGCCCGCAGGCGGCACGGCGACGCGGAGGTGCCGCGGCTGCTGATCACGATGTTCGCGGACGTGCTGCCGCGGGCGACGGTCAGAGATCTCGGGGGACTCCTGCCGCGGATCAAGCCTGATCTGGTCGTCTACGAGCAGAGCGACGCCGGTGCTGCGAAGGCGGCTCGTGACGCCGGGATCCCGTTCGTGTCGCACGTGATCGGCCGGTCCATGCCGCCCGCTATCCAGGAGATGGCGGTGGGGGAGATGGCGTGGATGTGGGACGGCGCCGCGCCCGCCGACCTGATGATGGGTGACGTCGCGATCGACCTGTGGCCGGACACCGTGCGCGATCCGGTCGTCGCGGCGCTGCCGACGGTGCTGCGGCAGCGGCCGACGGCGTTCGACCTGGACGTGCCGCTCCCGAAGATCGAGGCGACACCGCTGGTGTACCTGACGCTCGGCACGATGTCGTCCGGTGCGACGGACGTGCTGCGGCGCGCGATCGACGGCCTCGCCCGCCTCCCGGTCACCGTCCTGGTGGCGGTCGGTCCCGGCGATCCCGCGCTCCTGGGCGACGTTCCGGCGAACGTGCGCGTCGCGGGGTTCGTGCCGCAGGCGGAGGTGCTTCGGCAGGCCGACCTCGTGGTGCACCACGGCGGGTCGGGCACGGTTCTCGGCGCGCTCGCGGCCGGTCTGCCGCAACTGGTGTTGCCGCAGGGCGCCGACCAGTTCGTCAACGCCGACGTGCTCGCCGAGACCGGTGCGGGTGCGAAGCTCGTCGGCGAGGAGGTCACCGCGGACGCCATCACGGGCGCGGCGGGCCATCTGCTCGACGACCCGTCGGCACGGGAGGTCGCCGTGAAGGTGGCGGCCGAGATCGCGGACATGCCGGCCCCGGCCGCCGTCGTCCAGCAGCTCAGCGAACTGGTGACGGGGTCCTGACGTCGGCCCCGGCCTCCAGGTGGTCGGGCAGCGACGCGCGGTAGATCGGCATCGCCGCGGCGGTGGTGACGATCGCGACGGCGACCAGGATCGCGAACATCTCCGGTGTCACCAGGTCGTAGGCGAGACCGATGTTGATGAAGATGAGGATCATCAGCCCGCGGGCGTTCATCAGGCCGCCGACCGCGGAGGCGTAGCGCCACGAGTAACCCTGCGCGCGCACCACGAGCCCGCAGCCGAGGTACTTGCCGGCGAACGCGGCCAGCATGATCACCGCGAGCGGGAACCACAGCGCGCCGCCCGAGCCGAAGCCGTCGAGCCGCGTGTTGAGACCGCTGAACGCGAAGAACACCGGCAGCAGCAGGATGGAGTTGAGATCGGAGAGCTTGGTCTCCAGCTCCTGGCGCACGACCGGCGACTTGGGCATCGCGAGGCCGGTGATGAAGCCGCCGAACACGGAGAAGACGCCGATGTAGTCGGTGTACCAGCCGGCGATCAGCACGATCAGCAGGATCACCGCCACCATGTCGCGGCTGAGCTTGCCGTCGCGTTCGGCGCGTTCCCCGAGCTTGGCCAGCCACTTGCGGCCGAGCGTGAGCATCAGCACCGCGAAGAGAGCCGCGCCGAGGACGGTGCGCAGTGCGCCGGACGGGCTGCCGGACGCGCCCACGGCGATGATCAGTGCGAGGAACGCCCACGCCACCGCGTCGTCGATCGCGGCGGCGACCAGGGTGAGGCCGCCGATGGGGGTGTTGGCGATGCCGCGTTCCTGCAGGATCCGCGCGAGCATCGGGAACGCGGTGATCGACAGGGCGCCGCCGACGAACAGCATGAACACCCACAGGCTGGAGCCCTCGGGGCTCAGCGAGTCGAAGAAGAGCAGGGCCGCGCCCGCGCCGAGCAGGAACGTCGGCACGATGCCGGAGATGGCGAGCACGGACGCCTTGCGCGCGTTCGCACCCGTCGTGAGTCCGTGGTCCAAAGAGGACCCGACGAGGAACATGTAGAACGTCAGGCCGATCGTGCTGAGGACGTACAGGGTGCTCTTGACGTCGGCGGGGAAGAGCTGGGCCTGCACGCCGGGGGCGACGGCACCGAGCAGCGCGGGGCCGAGCAGGACGCCGGCGACCATCTCGCCGACGACCCTGGGTTGCTTGACGAGCATGGCGAGCCGTCCGCAGACGGTGGTCGCGGCGAGCACGACCGCCAGCGCGGCGAAGACCTGCAACGCGAAGTGGATCTGGTTCACCGGGGATCTCCTGGGGTCAGTGCCGGACCGGGCAACCCTGCGTGTCGTGCGTGTCGAAGTAGCGCCCGGCCGGCCGGAGCCGGTGGGCGTGCAGCACCATCGCGGTGCCGAGCACGAGCTGGACGACGCTGCGCCAGACGTCCTCCCAGCGGTCACGCACGCGCATCAGAGCGAGCCTGAAGCGCGGCACCGGTCCGTCGCGGACGAGCAGGCACGGCCCGCGGCTGGGCAGCGAGCGGGTGTGCGTGACGGAGGAGTACGGCGTGACGCGGCGCAGCACCTCCCGTGCGGACGCGCGCATCGCGATGGGGGAGAGGCGCCACGCCGGGCACGGCCGGTTGGCGGCGATGCCGAACGGGATGTGGTGTTCGTTGCGCGCAGCGGTTCTCTCCCAACGGCTGGGGTCGAACACGTCGGGGTCGTCGTACCCGGTGGCGTGGTAGGCGGGGTAGTTGAAGCACAGCACCGAACCCGCGGGGAAGAACGTGTGGTCGTCCAGTTCGATGTCCGCGGTCGTGATGCGGTGGGCGATGCCGAACAACGGGTAGAGCCGGAAGGTCTCGTCGAGGACGTGGGCGAAGTACCGGTCGTCGTCGACGCGCCGGGCCGCTTCGGGGTGCTGGGCCAGTGCGAGCAGCAGGTGCGTCATCGCCTCGGCCATCTGCACGACGGCGGTGTTGAAGTAGGTGCCCTGCAGGTAGTGCACCTGCTCGGTCTCCGACAGCGTCGCGGGCAGCGGGTGCCGGACGTCCACGAGCCGGATCCGCAGGTAGCGGGTGAGGCGGGCGCGGCGGGCGGGGTGACGCAAACCGGTGCACTTCAACGAGGTCACGACATCGGTGGCGTGCACGACGATCAGGTCACGCGCGTGGCGCGGGCACGGTTCGCCGAACACCAGCTCGTAGAAGTACTCGGCCCACACCGGCATCATCAGCTCGCGCAGCCGCACCGCGGTGACGCGGCCGGTGATCACCTCGTCCAGCACCTTGGCCGTGCAACGGGTCGCGGCCGCCGAGAGCGTCTCGCTCGATCCCGCGAGGAAGGTGCGGGTCGCTCGGGCCACGTCGTCGTAGCGCGGCCCGGCCTCCAGGTGCTCCTGGTGCACCTCGGGACCGGGGGAGAGCCAGTACCAGAACAGGTCCGACAGCCCGGCGCCCTTGCTGCGGCCGTTCGCGGCGGGGTGGCCGTAGAGCTCCTGGAAGCGGTCGGGGCCGACCTGGTCGTTCGGGAACGTGATGGCGTTGTCGCCGTTGACCTTCTCGAACACCTTGGCGCGCAACGCGACCACGCGTCCGGGCAACCAGTTCAGCACCGGGCCACCACCATGTCCCTGGTCAGTTCGCCGCCGCACATCGCCAGGACGTGCCGGTACTCGTCGCGGAGCACGTCGAGCACCCGCCGCACGCCCTGCTCGCCGTCCGCGGCCAGTCCCCACAGCACGGGCCTGCCGATGCCGACGGCCGACGCTCCCAGCGCCAGTGCCAGCGCGATGTCCCCTCCACTTCGGACACCGCCGTCGAGCACGACCGGCACCCGCCCGGCCACCGCGTCGACCACGGCGGGCAACGCGTCGAGCGACGCCGGCACGAGGTCGAGCTGGCGTCCGCCGTGGTTGGACACGACGACGCCCGCCACGCCGTGCCCGACCGCGAGCACCGCGTCCTGCGGATGCAGCACTCCCTTGACCCACAACGGAAGCGTCGTCACGTCCCGGAGCCGGTCGAGGTGCTCCCACGACACCGCCGGCGACATCTCGATGTTCCGCAGAGCCACCCCGGCCAGGTCGCGCATGTTCTCCGCGGCCAGCCCGGCGGGCAGGTCGTGGAACCCGTGCGCGATGTCTCGCCGGTGACGGCCGAAGACAGGGGAGTCGACCGTCACCACCAACGCCGCGCACCCCGCCCGTTCCGCGCGCCGCACCAGCGCTTCCGTGACGTCCATGTCGGGCTGGACGTAGAGCTGGAACCACACCGGCCCGGTCGCGGCCGCCACGACCTCGGCGATCGGCACGGTCGAGGCCATGCTCGACACCAGCGTCGTTCCGCCCGCCGCCCGCGCGGTCGCGAGTTCACCGTCGGGGTGGGCGAGCCTGTGGAACGCGGTTGGTGAGATCAACACCGGGAGGTCCTGGCTGATCCCGTTGCCCCGCAGCACTCTCGGCAGCAGGGCGAGGCGCCGGAACGCGGCCTCGTTGTCCGCGAGCACGACCTCGTCCCCGACCCCGCCCGCGAAGAAGTCGTAGTGGACGGGGTCGAGCACCGCGCGTGCCTTGTCGTGCAGTTCCGCGAGCACCGGGTTCACCGGAGGTACTCCCGCAGCGGCGCCTTGTGCACGGCCTCGCTGTCCCACTCGTTCTCGAGGTTCTCGGTGATGTGGTGCTCGTCCACGAGCACGCCGCCGCGGAACCGCCGCACCACCGGGTGCAGGTAGCGGCCGTCGAGCCCGCTGGTGTCGTCCTGGGAGGTGCGGCCGGCGGTGATGTCGAACGGGTTGACCTTGTCGTGGTCGGCGCCGTACTCCAGCGTCACCGTCAGGTACGACGCGACGTCGCCGAACTCGCCGCGCGCCACGGCCTCGTGCAGGTGCGCGACCGGTACCTCCTCGACGTAGCGCACCGAGCCGTCCTCGCCGGTCAGCACGGCGTCGGCGAGGAACGAGAACAGCTGCCACAGCGCGGAGGTCCGGTTGACCCGCTCGATGACCGCCTCGGTGACTGCCTCGGGCGTGGGGTCGACGGGGCGGCTGGGCCAGTCCACGCCGTGGTAGCGCTGTTCCGCGATCCGGTGCAGTGCGCGCACGCCGTAGCGGAAGCCGTGGATGAACCCGCTGGTCGACTTCTTGAAGTCGCGCATCTGCGTGATCGTGCCCGCGAAGAACATGTCCGGGACGTTCACCGACTCCCACGCCGCCGTCTGGTCGGGGAAGCGCGACTTGATCGTGAGCTGCGGCCGGCACTCCGGTGCGAAGATCGAGGCGTCGAACCGGAAGCCGGTCGCGAGGATCACCCGGTCGTAGCGGATCTCCTTGATCACCTCGTCGACCCGCTGGAAGCTGACCTTCACCAGGTAGTCGTCTCCGTGGCGGCGGATGCCCGCGATGTGCCCGTCCAGCACGGCGTTCTGCGACTTGAGCTGGTAGGTGTCGAGGAAGTTGTTGTTCACGGCCCGCAGGTGGCCGACGAAGTGCGTCTGCCACGCCAGCTTCAGCGAGCCGGGCCCGGCGACGTGGATGACCGAGGCGGTCTCGACGAGGGCGTCGGCGGTCTCGAACGCCGAGTTGCCGCGCCCGATGATCAGCACCTTCTTGTTCGTGAAGTCCTGCGGGTCGACGGAGACGTCGTAGTAGTGCTCGGCGTGCTCGACGCCGTCGATGTCCGGCACGTACGGCTGCGAGACGCCCGTCGCCACGATGATCCGCTTCGCGCGGTAGGTGCCGCCGTGCTGGTCGCGCACCACGAAGTCGTCCGGCCGGGTCACTTCGATGACCTGGGTGTCGTAGCGGACCGGCAGGTCGAACTTGCCGGCGAAGTCGCCGAGGTAGCGGACCATGTCGTCGGCGTTCGGGAAGTACCTGGGCGTGTAGCCGGTGAACAGCAGCGCGGGATCGTCGGACAGCAACGAGTTCCAGTCGACGCGCAGGTTCAGCTCGGGGTCGTCCCAGCCGGTGTAGATCTTGTTGATGGAGATCAGCTGCCGGTGCCGGGGGAAGCGGGTGAAGAACGTTCCCGCGGCCTGGCCGGACTCCAGCACCAGGTGGTCGCGTCCTGCCTGTTTGAGCAGGTAGGAAGCCTGCAGTCCCGCCGGACCGGCGCCGATCACGAGACATTCGGTCGTTACCTCGCTGGACACGACGTTCTCCTTCACGCAGTCAGCTGACGCTTGTCGGGTTTGCCGCTGGGAGCGACGGGTGGTTCGGAGATCGCGGTGACCCGCACGGGAGCGCAGGCCGCGCCCAGCCGTCCGGTCACGAGCTCGCGGAGCTCGTCGAGCCCGGGAACGCGATCGGCTTTCGGCACGACGAACGCGTGCACGGCCTCGCCGGTCTCGTCGTCCGGCACCGCGACGACGTAGGCCTCGGCGACGTCCGGGTGCTCGGCGACGACCTGCTCGATCGGGCCGATGTAGTGCAGGTTCGCGTTGACGATCACGACGTCGCGGGCCCGGCCGGTCAGGCGCAGGTAGCCGAGCGCGTCGAACCGGCCGAGGTCGCGGGTGCGGACCCAGCCGTCCACGAAGACCTCGGCGGACTCCTCCGGGTTGCCCCAGTACCCGCAGGCCTGTCCCGGCGTGCGGACGAAGAGCTCGCCGTCGCGGATCTCCACGTCCACCGGCGGTTTCCCCACCGTGCCAGGCGGATCGTCCGGCGTGGCCATCGAGATCATGCCGGTCTCGGTCTGCCCGTAACCGTGGAACAGCACCGGTCCCAGGGTGTCCAGGGCCTCGCGGTGCCGGTCGGGGGTCAGGGGAGAGCCGGACACAAGCAGCGCTCGCAGGGTCGACAGGTCGGCGGGCTCGCGTTTCTGGGAGGCGACGAGTTTCGCCAGGCCTGGCACGGTGATCACGCGTGCGGTGGCTTTGAGGCGGGTGATCGCGTCGGCCGGGTTGTCCGCGACGACGACCGTGCCACCGGCCGTGAGGGTGAGGACCGCGTACTCGAACATCACCTGGCTCGACAGGGATCCGAACACGAGGTACCGGCCGAGCCGTGTCGCCAGCTCCCGGATCGCGGGAGGCCAGGCGTCGGGACGGGCGGTCCAGGCGTCGGTCATGGAGGCGTAGGTCTGGGCGCAGGCCTTCGGAGCGCCCGTGCTGCCGCTGGTGTGGATGAGCCGGGCGATGTCACCGGGACGGCCGTCGCACCGCAGGGGTCCGGGGGAGGAGGCGAGCAGGTCCGCGAGGTCGGCGTCCCGGAGCACGAGCTTGATGTCCAGGCTCAGCAGGTGCTCGACCTGCGCGTCCGTCAGTCCCGGACGGACCCCGGCCACCCGCGCGCCCACCGCGTGGGCCGCCAGGATCGTGGCGAACGCCTCCACGGTCACGCCGAGCAGCAGGGCCACACCGTCACCGGGACCGAGACCCCTGGCGCGCAAGCCGTTCGCGATCCGCGCGACCATGCCGAGCAACTCCGCGCCGGTCACCACGCGGGTGCCGTGCTCGAACACCGGCCTGTCCGCGGCGGCGGCGAGCACGTCGAGCACCGCCCGCGGGAACGGCCCGGTGTCACGCGCCGGCAAGGCATTCCTTCACGAACAGCACGAGCGGCTGCTGGTGCACCTCCGGCAGGTCCCAGTGGTTCTCCAGGTTCTCGGCCAGCTGGTGCGTCGCGGCGAGCACGCCGTGCCGGTAGTGGCGGACCACCGGGTGCAGGTAGCTCGCGCCGGCCGCGTTGACGGGGTCGTTCTCGGCGACGCGGGGGACGGTGATGTCGAACGGGTCGACGGTGTCGTGGTCGGGCCCGTACTCCAGCGTCGCGACGAACCGGTGCTCGGCCGGGCCGAGGCCGCCGTCCGCCACGAACGCGACCGGCACCTCCTCGGAGTACCGCGCGGTGGCGTCGTCGACGCTCACGACGTCGCCCATGACCGCGAACTGCTGCCACAGGCACGACGACCTGTTCACCCTGGCGATGACGGCCTCGCTGATCGCCTCGGGTGAGAGCTCCAGATCGGTGCCCGGCCACGGGGTGCCGTGGTTGCGGTTGCTCAGGACGCGGTGCAGCGCGCGGGCGCCGTAGCGGAAGCCGTGGATGAACCCGCTGGTGGACTTCTTGAAGTCCCGCGACTGGGTGATCGTGCCGGCGAAGTACAGGCCGGGGACGTTCGTCGACTCGAACGCCGAGGTCTGCTGCGGGAAGCGGTCCTTGATGACCAGCGCCGGGCGGCAGTTCTCGGCGAAGATCGAGGCGTCGAACTGGAACCCGGTGCACGCGATGATGCGGTCGTACTCCAGCTCGCGGACCTTCTCGGCCGTGCGCGCGTAGCGGAACTGGATCCGGAAGCCGCCCTCGGGCCGCTGCTCGATGCGTTCGACGGTGCCGTCGATGACCGCGTTCTCGGACTTGAGCTGGTAGGTGTCGAGGAAGTTGTTGTTCACCGCCCGCAGGTGCCCGACGTAGTGCGTCTGCCAGGCGAGCTTCACCGAGTGCGGCCCTGCGACGTGGATGACCGCGGCGTGCTCGACCAGCGCGTCGGCGGTCTCGAAGCCCGAGTTGCCCTTGCCGATCACGAGCACCCGCTGGCCGGTGAACGACTCCGGGTCCGTGTCGAAGGTGTCGTAGCGCTCGGTGTGCTCGATGCCGGGGATCGGCGGCACGTGGAGCTGGGAGACCCCGGTGGCCATCACGAGGTTCTTCGCGTGCCACGTCCGTCCACCGTGGTCGGTGGCCGCGAACCCGTCGCCGTCGCGAGAGATGCTCGTGACATCGATGTCGTAGTGGACCTTCAAACCCGCCGCGCAGTCCTGGAAGTAGCGGACGATGTCGTCGGCGTCCGGGAAGTACCTCGGCGTGTAGCGGGTGAAGAGGAGCTCGGGGTCGTCGAGCAGCAGGGAGTTCCAGTCCATCCGCATCCGCTGCTCGGGATCGGTGAACCCGGTGTGGACCTTGTTGATCGAGATGAGCTTGCGGTGCCGCGGGTAGCGGGTGAAGAACGTGCCGGCCCCGCTGCCGCGCTCCAGGACGGCGTAGTCGCGACCGTCCCGCTCGAGCAGTGCGGCGAGCTGCAAACCGGCCGGTCCCGCGCCGATGATCAGGTAGTCGTGAGCCATGGACGGGGAAGCTACCCACGCGATCTCAGAACTTTCTGAGATCGGCTGCCTACCGTCCGTGCGGTGACCGCGACCGCCTCAGACACGTCCGTGGACCTGGGTTCACCCCTGACCGTTCCGCATCTTCAGCGCGCTTCCGGGCCGCTACCCGTGCTCGTCGGCTCCGACGTGCTCGACCGAGTCGAACGAGGCCGCGCCTACCTGCGCACGGTCCTGGCCGACGACGAGCGCCCGGTGTACGGCGCCAAGACCGGGTTCGGCGCCCTGGTGGGCTTCGCGGGCAGGTCCACCGAAGCCGACCAGTGCGACAACACCCTCGCACACCTCGGCGCGGGCCAAGGCCCCGACCTGCCCCTGGACATCGCCAGAGCCGCACTCCTGGTGCGCACCTGGTCCCTGGCACAGGGCCTCTCCGGCGTGTCCGCCCACGTCGTGGCGGGCCTGTCCGCGATGTTCGCGACGACGTTCGTCCCGGCCATCCCGCGTTACGGCTCCGTCGGCGCCAGCGGGGACCTCATCCCGCTCGCCTACGCCGCCCAGGCGTTGCGCGGCCGAGGACACGCCTACCTCGACGGCGTCCGCCGGCCCGCAGCCGACGCCCTGGCCGCAGCCGGACTCACCCCGTTGCAACTGGACGGCCGCGACGCACTGGCCCTGGTCAACGGCACCTCCGTCACGACGGCAGCCCTGGCCCTCGCCCTGTCGTCCGTGCGTTCCTCGCACCTAGCTCTGGCCGACCTGACGTGCCTGCTGGTGGATGTCGTCGGCGCCGACCCCGGCTTCACCGACCCACGCCTGATCTCCGCCTTCGGCCACCCGGGGGGCGTGACCGTGGCGGGGTGGATGCGCTCCATGCTCGACGGCACCACCCCCAGCGGCCTGCGCGCACTGCAGGAGCCGTACAGCATCCGCTGCGCACCCCAACTCCTCGGCGCCTCCGAGGACGCCCTGCGCTACGCCGACAGCGTCGTAGCCGCGGACCTGGCCGGCGTCAGTGACAACCCGCTGTTCTTCCCCGACGACGACCTCATAGCCCACGGCGGCAACTTCTTCGGCCAGCCCGCCGCCTTCGCCGCCGACGTCCTGGCGATGGTCACGGCCTCACTGGGCAACCTGGCCGAACGCCAGCTCGACCTGCTCGTCGACCCGGCCCGCAACACCGGCCTCCCACCCATGCTCGCAGCCGGCCCAGGCCAGCAACACGGCCTGCAAGGCGTCCAACTGGCCACAACCGCCTTCATCGCCGAGATCCGCCGAGGCGTCCTGCCGGCCAGCACGCAGAGCCTGCCGACCAACCTGCACAACCAGGACGTGGTGCCGTTCGGCACCCAGGCGGCGCTGCGCGCCTACGACCTCGCGGAGCTGCTGCGCCTGCTGTGCGGCTCCCTCGCCCTGGGCCTGCGCCAGGCCGTGCACGTGGGCGGCCGCCGCCCGACCGCGCCCCGGTGCGCGGCGTTGCTGGACGCACTGGCCTCGGCCATCGAACCGGTGGACCCGGACCGCCCGCTGGACGCGGACGTCCGGGTGGCGGCGGAGGTGGTGGTCAGCCGGCAGTGGTGAGGGGCGGTGCTTGAGGTGGGAGCGGTGGTGGCGCGGCGACGGTGAGGGGGCGGCCCAGCCGCCACCGCCCAGCCGCCGCCCCCACACCGCGCCGACCCGCCGCACCGCCAGCCTCACGGGCAGGCGCTGGCGATCCGCTCCCGCACCTCCGGCACCCCAGGCCCGGCCACCGGAATCCGCAACGTGAACCGAGCCCCCAGCCCAGGCCGCCCCACCGCCTCGACCGTCCCGCCGTGCCCGGTCACGATCTCCCGCACCAGCGCGAGCCCCAGCCCGAACCGCCCCTCACCCGCACCCCGGTGGAACCGCTCGAACAACCGCTCCGCCTCCCCGGCCTCGAACCCCTCGCCGTCATCCGCCACGACGAGCTCGGCCACCCCACCACCACTCCGCACGCCCACCGAGATCCGCCCACCCTCCGGCGTGTGCCGGACGGCGTTGGCCAGCAGCTCGTCGACGGCCCGCCGCAGTCCGGTCTCGATGCCCTGCACCACCACCGGGTGTCCGGGGTGGTCGAGCGACACCGTGATCCGCCGCTCGGCAGCGCGTTCCGTCTCGCCCACGACGGCGGCTTCGGCCACGTCGGCCAGGTCCACGGGTTTGCCGTCGAGTCGCTGGGGAAGTTGCGCGGAGGCCAGCAGGTCGTCCACCACGTCGGCGAGGCCGCGGATCGACCTGGCCAGTGCGTCCAGGTCGGTCCGCTGGTCGGCGGGCAGGTGGGCGGCGAGCAGTTGGGCGCGCAGGTAGGCGCGGGCTATCGGGGTGCGCAGTTCGTGGCTCGCGTCGGTGACGAAGCGGCGTTGCCTCGCCAGCGCCTCCGCCAAGGGGCCCACCGTGCGGCGGCTGATGCCGAGGCCGATCAGGGCTGCCGCGAGCAGGCCGCAGGCCAGCGCGATCGCCAGTGCCTGCAGCAGGTGTGTGCGGTCGGCGAGCTGGTAGCGCATGTCGAACACGGCCTGCACCGTCGTGCCGTCCGCGCCCGGCGCCGTGAGGACCCGGTACTCCGTGCCGTTCGCGGTGACGTCGCGGGGCACGGCGACACCGGACCTGTGCACGGCGTCGATGTCGTCCCGCAGCGGGAACCCGGCCGGCACCTGGAGATCTCCCTCGTGCAGCACGCCGTCCTCCAGCACGAACACCCACGCGCACCGGGGCGCGATGCCGGGCACGCCGTACTGGATGTTGTAGCGGAGTTCGCGCGACACCTGCGTTTCCTGCGCGTGCGCGATGACGACGTAGGCGATCGCCCCGACGAACGTGATCATCAGCGTTATCGCCAGGCCCACCAGCACGCTGACCCGCAGCCGCGCCCGGCGTACCTCCGCGCGCTCCGCCTCCGCCCACGACCTCACAGCGCCCCCAACCGGTAGCCGATCCCCTGCACCGTCTGCACGACCGAACGTCCCACCTTCGAACGCAGGTAGTGCACGTAGGTGTCCACAATGGACTGAGAGGGTGCGTCGCAGAACACCGTGCGCCGCAACGCCGCCCGCGTGTGCACCGTCTCCGGGTGCGTGGCGAGCACCCGCAGCAGCGCGAACTCCCTGGTGGTCAGCGGCACCTTCTCGCCGTCGGGCAGCACGACCTGGTGTTGTTCGAGCTCCAGGCAGCCGGCACCGATGCGCAGCACCGCGGCGAGTTCCGCCGCCCGCCGGCACAGCGCCCGCAGCCGCGCGGTCAGCTCGCCCAGGTCGAACGGCTTGGCGAGGTAGTCGTCGGCGCCGGCGTCGAGACCGTCGATCCGGTCGTGCACCGACCCCATCGCGGTGAGCATCAGGGCCTGCGTCCGCACGGACCGGGAACGCAACCGGGACAACAGGTCCAGCCCGTCGACGACCGGCAGGACGCGGTCGATCACCACCACGTCGTAGGGCCGGGTGAGCGCGAGGTGCAGGCCTCGCTGCCCGTCGAAGGCGGTGTCGACGTCGTATCCCTCACCGCGCAGCACCACGGCGAGCAGCTCCACCAGCTCGCGGTCGTCGTCCACGAGCAACAGCCGGAACCGCTGGACTGACCGCGACTTCGAAGAGGCCCGCACGGAATCCACGATCGCACGTGATCAGCGTCGATTCAGCGGGCAACAGCCAACGGACAGGTTCACGGATGTGACCGGAAGGCTTGCTGTGACACAACATCGCCGGTCGCGCGGCTTCAACACCCCCTGGGCACCCGCTGATCAAAGATAAACATGTGAACCGCGGTCGTCGCGTGACCTGCGATCACGCGACGACTGTGAACGACCTACCAGGCGGGCGCCACGGCCGAGGCGGTGCGCAGTTCGCCGACCCAGCCCGCGGTCGCGATGGCGCGCAGGCCGTCGTCGCCCTCGGCTAGCTTGCCGTGCGGGCCGAGAACGGCGGCGTCCCCGTCGTGCCAGCGCACCGGCAGCTTGCCGTGGCGTTCGAGCAGACCGGCGAACCTGGTGGTCAGCTTGGCGGTGCCGATGTGCACCCAGCGGCTCGGGAACAGCTCCAGCAACTCGATCGTCGCCGGACCGAGCTCGGGCACCACGGTGATGCCGTGGTCGCGCCCGTACTCGACGAGGTCGCGCAGCGCGTCGGGATCGCCGTCCGGGAACACGTGCAGGACGTTGAGCTTGTAGGCGGCCATCCGGTCGATCGCCTTGCGCATCTCGGCCGGTGCCAGCAACGCGCTCGACACACCGCGCCACGCGAACGCGGGGGAGTCGCGCACGTCGGCCGCGCGGACCGTGGCGTCGCGGGTCATCAGCTGCCGGAACGTCTGCACGCCGTGCCGCAGCCCGGCCTGGGTCCCCGCGCGCAGCATGATGGCGTCGTTGCTGACCAGCAGCGCGTACCCCTCGGGGCCGAGCCCGCGCATGGCCGGGTCGTGCGACACCATCAGCATGCCGTCGGGCGACTCCGCCAGCAGGTAGCCGGTCTGCCGGAAGATGTGCTCGCGCAGCATCGCGGCCGCGGTGCGCGCCTGCCCGGTCACCCGGACGGTCACGTCTTCGGTCAGTACGAACGAGCCCGTGCGACGGGGCGCGCTCGTGGGCATGGGAACAATCACCGGTTTCCTCTCCAGCGAGCTAACGCTGGGTGTATCAGCTGAGTTCCGGCAATCGGACGCGGAACGTGGTTCCGGCGCCTGTCGCGCTGATCACATCGACGGTTCCACCGTGCGCCTCGACGAGCTTGCGGACGATCGCGAGCCCCAGCCCGCTGCCGCCCGTGCTGCGACTGCGCGACTTGTCCGCCCGCCAGAACCGGTCGAACACGTGCGGCAGATCGTCCTCGGAGATGCCAGGACCGGTGTCGGTCACCGTGATCACGACCTCGCCGTCCCCGGCCGTGCCCCCGACCGTCACCGACCCGCCGGCGGGCACGTGGCGCAGCGCGTTCGAGACGAGGTTGTCGAGGATCTGCCGCAACCGCAGGGCGTCGGCCCGGACGGTGAGAGCGGGATCCGCGGACACCGTCAGCGTGATGCCGGCCTGAGCCGCCCGCGCCTCGTGCGCGGCTTGGAGCTGCTCCAATGCCCTCGCGACGTTGAGCCGTTCGAGTGTCAGGCGCAACGAGCCCGCGTCGGCCACGGCGAGGTCCTGCAGGTCGTCCACCACGTGCTGCAGCACGAGCGCTTCCTTGAGCAGCAACGCGACCAGGGCCGGATCGAGGTCGCTCACCCCGTCCTCGGCCGCCTCCAGCCAGCCCCGGATGTTGCTCAACGGCGTCCGCAGCTCGTGCGCGACGTCGCCGACCATCGCCTTGCGCGCTCGCTCCAGGTGCGCCCTGTTCGCCGCCATCGTGTTGAACGCCCTGGTCAGCCCCGCGATCTCATCCTGCCCCCTGACCGGCACCGGCGGGATGTCGCTCCCACCGGACATGTGCGTCGCCGCAGCCGTCAACGCCCGCAGCGGCCGGGTGATCCGCGCCCCCGCGAACGCCGCCACCCCGACCGCCGCCAGCAGCACCGCCGCCGCGGCCCCCATCACCCGCCAGCCGTTGCCCGACAACGAGATCGCGGCGGTCGGCGGGCCCGTCGGGTTCGACAGGTACAGCAGGACCGGCGGCGCCACGTAGGGCGTGAGCTGCTCCTTCCGCGACGCGGCCACGCACGCGGCGACGGCCGGTTCGTCCGGTGGCGGCACGCCCGAGGACTGCTTGCGCGCCGGGGTGAAGTCGGGATCGAGGTCCACCGGCGGCAACGAGCGGCGTGCCAGACAGGCGTTGACCAGGTCTTCCAGGTCGAGCAACGCGAAGAAGTCGGCCGCGGTGTCGAACGGCAGGTCCCGCTCCCGGCAGTCCAGCCGGGCCTGCTCCTTCTTGACCAGCCGCAGGCAGAACAGCGCCCCGGTCCGGTCCTCGCGGTCGCGGAAGTCGATCGGAGTGCGGAACGGCCCCAGCACCCGCTTGTCGATCCGGTCGGCGGGCGCACCGGGCACCAGGACCGGGTCGACGGCCAGCGGGTCCACCACGGCCGAGGCCCTGTCCGGCAGCTGCCCGCCGTGCTCGCCCAGGTCGGCGACCGCGCGGCCGTCCTTGGTGACCAGCGCGATGCGCCGGCCGGGCTGCTCGGACACCAGGTTCTCGACGTAACCGTCCACTTCGGACCAGTCGCGGTGGTCGGCGGCGTAGGCGAGCAACGTCGTGTAGATCTTGTGGTCGGAGGCCAGCTCACGGCCCTGCTCGCGGGCGATCGACGCCCGGGTCAGCTGCGTCGCCAGCCACGCCGTCGCGGCGATCGAGCACACCGCGATCAGGACCACCACGACGAGTAGACGGGTGAAGACGCTACGGCGCATCAACGCGTCCCGCCGTGAGCTTGTAGCCGATGCCGTACACGGTCACGAGGTGCGAGGGCGTGCGCGGATCGGCCTCGATCTTGCGGCGCAGGTTCTTCACGTGCGTGTCGATCGTCCGCGCGGTCAGGAAGCTGTCGAAGCCGTGCATCCGCTGCAGCAGCTGCTCGCGGCTGAAGACTCTGTCCACTTCGGACGCGAGCACCTCCAGCAGTCCGAACTCGCCGGGCGTGCACTCGACCGCTTCGCCGCGCACCCTCACCTCGTGCCGCAGCTGGTCGACCACGATCGGCCCGACCTGCAGCACCGGCTCCGGTTTCGGAGCGGGCACGCGCCGCAGCAACGTCCGCACCCGCGCCACCAGCTCACGCGGGCTGAACGGCTTGGTCATGTAGTCGTCCGCGCCGATCCCGAGCCCGTGCAGAAGGTCGTCCTCAGTGGACCGTGCCGTGAGCATGAGCACCAGCACGTCCGACTCCGCCCGCAACGCCCGGCACACGTCCAGCCCGCCCAGCCCCGGCAACATCAGGTCCAGCACCACGAGAGCGGGACCGTGCGCGCGGACGACGTCGAGCGCGTCCCGTCCGTCGTGGACGACGAGCACCCGGTGGTGGTCCTGCTCCAGGTACCGGCGCACCAGCTCGGCCTGGTTCTCGTCGTCCTCCGCGACCAGGATGAGAGCGCTCACGGGCCGATCATATGGACGCCCTCACGGCGATCACCGGTTCGACACAGGATCCTCACAAGTGCCTCCGAAGATCCACGACATGCGCAGGACAGTCATCGGGGCCGCAGTGCTCGTCGTGGTCGTCATCGCCGTGGTGCTGGTGGTGCGGGCCCGGCCACCGGAGCCCGCCGCGGCCCCGCCACCGGCGGTGAAGACCACGACCGTGCGAAAGGGAGATCTCACGAACACCCGCACGCTGCAGGCCCAGCTCGGTTTCGGCGCCGCCCGGCTCGTGAAGGGCGCCGCGGGCACCGTCACGAAGCTGCCCGCCACCGGCCAGGCCACCGAGCTCGGCAAGGAGCTCTACCGCGTCGACGACCAGCCCGTCGTCGTGTTCTTCGGCGCGACACCGCTGTTCCGCGCGCTGGACACCCCCGGTCTCAAGGGATCGGACGTGGCGGTGCTGATGGACAACCTCGCCGCCCTGGGCTACCAGGTCGGCACTCGCCCCAAGGACGTCACCAAGGCCGAGTTCACCCCGCGGGTCGTCGAGGCGCTCAAGAAGTGGCAGAAGGCCCTCGGCGTCGAGCAGACCGGCACCCTGGCGCCGGGCCGCGTGCTCGTCCTGGACCGTCCGATGCGCGTCGGCACCGTGAAGGCCCAGCTCGGCGAACCGGCGACGGAGGCACTGTTCGAGGTCACACCCACCACGCGCCTGGTCACGCTGCAGGTGCCGGTGACCGAGGCGGGCGTGCTGAAGGCCGGCCTGCCGGTCACGATCGTGCGCCCCGACACCCGCCCGGTCCCCGCCAAGGTGACCTCGCTGACCCAGGTGGCCGCCCCCGCCGAGAACGGAGGTGGCCCGAAGGTCGACGTCGTGGTCACGCCCGACACCCCGGCGGACGTCGCCGACCTGGACACCGCCCCGGTCCGTCTGACGGTCACCACCGAGAGCCGCACCGGCGTGCTGATCGTGCCGCTGGCCGCCCTGGTGGCGCTGAAGGAGGGCGGCTACGCCGTGCAGCTGCCGTCCGGCGGCTTGAAGGCCGTCCAGACCGGCCTGTACTCGCAGGACGAGGTCGAGATCTCCGGCGACGGCGTCGTCGACGGCCTGGAAGTGGTGACGGCGCAATGACCCCGGTGCTCGCCCTGCGCTCGGTGACCAAGCGGTACCCCGGCGGCGTGACCGCGCTCGACGACGTGTCGTTGCAGGTCGCCTCGGGTGAGCTGCTCGCGATCGTGGGCCCGTCCGGCTCCGGCAAGTCGACGCTGCTGCACCTCGTCGGCACCCTGGACCTGCCCTCGTCCGGCACCGTCGAGATCGACGGCCAGGACGTGTCCCGCCTGCCGGACCGCCGCCTGTCCGCGTTGCGCGCCAGCCGGCTCGGGTTCGTGTTCCAGCAGTTCCACCTGTCCGACGGACTGACCGCGGCCGAGAACGTGGCCACCGGCCTCCTCTACGCCGGCGTGCGCCGCAAGGACCGCCGCCCGCTCGCGGTGGACGCCCTGAACCGCGTCGGCCTCGGGCACCGGACCGACCACCGGCCGCAGCAGCTCTCCGGTGGCGAACGCCAACGCGTCGCCATCGCGCGTGCCGTGGTGAACAACCCGGCCCTGCTGCTGGCCGACGAGCCGACCGGGGCGCTCGACACCGCCAACGGGCTCGCGGTGCTGGACCTGCTGCGGGAGCTGAACGGACAGGGCACGACCATCGCGCTGATCACGCACGACCGCGACATCGCCGCATCGTTGCCACGCCGGGTGGAACTGCGCGACGGGCGGATCGTCGCGGACACCGCAGACCTGCCCACCGTGTCGTTCCCGAGCTTGAACGGCATCGCCGGATGAGCCGCCTGTCACCCGTCGACCTGCTCGCCCTCGGCTCCCTGGGCATGCGCACCCGCAGGCTCCGCGCGGCCCTGTCCGCCCTCGGCATCGCCCTGGGCATCGCCACCGTCGTGGTGGTCACCGGCATCCCGGCCTCCAGCCAGCAGGCCCTGCTCGACGAACTGACCGCCCTGGGCACCAACCTCCTGCGCGCCCAGCCCACGCCACGCCAGGACGACCCGGTCCTGCTGCCCGAGTCCTCGGTGGCCATGGTCCAGCGCATCGGCCCTGTCACGGCCGCCGCCGCGGTCGCCAACACCCACACCAGAGTCCGCCGCAACGACCTCCTGGACCCCGGCCACAGCTCCGACATCACCGTCCTCGCCGCCACCCCCGGCCTCCTGGACATCGTGAACGGCCACGTCCGGAGCGGCGAGTTCCTGCCGCGGCCGGACTTCCCGAACGTGGTCCTCGGCAACGTCGCGGCTCAACGACTCGGCATCGCCGGCGCGGGCGACCGTCCGGCGATCTTCGTGGGGGAGAAGTGGTTCACGGTGACGGGCGTGCTCTGCCCCACGCCACTGGCGCCCGACATCGAACGCTCGGTGCTCGTCGGCTGGGACGCCGCCCGCACGTACCTGGGCTTCGACGGCCACCCGACCGTCGTCTACGTGAAGGCCCGCGAGGAGTCCATCGAGGACGTCCGGGCGATCCTGCCCAACACGCTCCACGGAGAGATCCCCGGCCTGGTGCAGGTGAGCCGCCCGTCCGACGCGCTCGCGGCCAAGCGCGCCACGCAGAACTCCTACAGCGCGTTGTTCCTCGGCCTCGCGGGCGTCGCACTGCTGGTCGGCGGCGTCGGCGTGGCGAACACGATGGTGATCTCCGTGCTCGAACGCCGCGGCGAGATCGGCCTGCGCCGGGCGCTCGGCGCCACCCGCGGCCACATCCGCGCCCAGTTCCTCACCGAGGCCGTCCTGCTCTCCGGCCTGGGCGGGCTGGCAGGCACCGCGCTGGGTGCTCTGGGCGTCGCCGGCTACGCGACGCTGCACCGCTGGCCGCTCGTCATCCCCCTCGAAGTCCTGGCCGCAGGCGTGCTCGCCGCGTTCGTCGTGGGCGCCGCCGCCGGCCTCTACCCCTCCATCCGCGCCGCCCGGCTCACCCCGACGCAGGCGCTCGCCGCGTGACGAAAGGAAGACCCACGATGAAGAAGACCACCCTGGCCCTCCTGCTGCTCCTGGCCGCGTGCTCCAAACCCGCCGCCCAGCCCCAGGTCGCCTCGATCTCGACGCCTCCGAGCAGCGCCGCCCCGACGTCGGCCGCCCAGGAGCAACGGCCCCGCGAACGCCTCGACATGACTCCGGAGGACCTCGAAGCCCTCCAGGTGCCGTACGACCAGTGCATGGCGAGCCTCGGCCTGGACAGGAAGGGACGTGCCGCCGAGGGCAGCGGCCGTCCTCAGCCCACCAAGGAGGAGCTCGACAAGGCGATCCAGACGTGCGAGGCGAAGACGCCGCTGCCGCCGTGGGAGAAGGACACCACCAACCCCGAGGCCGTCGACTTCGCCAACCGCGTCGTGCAGTGCCTGCGCGGCAAGGGAGTCCGCTACGTCGAGGTGCTCAACGAACCGGGCGCGGAGATGATCGGCTACGCGCTGGGCGGCCCGAACAACGACGCCGCGTCGATCTCGCTCGGCCTGGAGCACGCCAAGGAGTGCGAGATCGCGAGCTCCAAGAATTGATGCGAGGAGCGGGGGCCGCAACGGCCCCCGCTCACCTCAGGCGAGCGTGTCCTGGACCATCGGCACGACCTTCGTCCCGTACAGCTCGATCGTGCGCATCAACGACTCGTGCGACAGCCCGCCGATCCCGTACTTCAGGTCGAACCGGCTCGCGTCGAGCTTCTTCATGGTGCGCGCCATCTTCTCCGCGACCGTCTCCGGCGACCCGACGAACAGCGCGCCGTGCGGCCCCACCTCGTGCGCGTACGACTCCGGCGTCGGCGTGGCGAACCCACGCGTCTTGCCGAGCCGGCCGATCATGTCGAGGTAGTGCGGCCAGAACTCCTCGCGCGCCTCCTCGTCGGTCGGCGCCACGTGACCGGGGGAGTGGATGCCGATCGGCAGCGGGTCGCGGCCGAACTTCTCCAGCGCGTGCTTGTAGAGCTCCGAGAACGGCGCGAACCGGCCGGGGTGGCCGCCGATGATCGCGAGCATCAGCGAGAAGCCGTACGAGGCCGCGCGCACCACCGACTGCGGGCTGCCGCCGACGCCGATCCACGTCGGGAACGGCTCGGTGTACGGCACGACGTCCTGCTCGTGCAGCGACGCACGGGTCTTGCCCTGCCACGTGATCGGGCCGCCCTTGAGCAACTCGGCGAACAGGTGCGTCTTCTCCTCGAACAGGTCCTCGTAGTCCGCGAGGTCGTACCCGAACAGCGGGAACGAGTCCACACTGGACCCGCGGCCCAGGATGATCTCCGCGCGGCCGTCCGACACCGCGTTCAGCGTCGAGAAGCGCTGGTACACGCGCACCGGGTCGTCCGAGCTGAGCACCGTCACGGCCGAACCGAGGTGGATCGACGAGGTGCGGGCGGCGATCGAGGCCAGCACGACGTCGGCGGCCGACAGCGGCATGTCCGGGGTGTGGTGCTCGCCGATGCCGAAGAAGCCGAGGCCGACCTGGTCGGCGAGCACGCCCTGCTCGACCACGTTGCGGATGGTCTGGGCGTGCGTGAGCGGGGTGCCGGAGGCGTCCTGGGTGACGTCGCCGAACGTGTCGAGTCCGAACGTGGTCATGACTGCTCCATGATGAAGTTCTCGAGTTCCTGCCTGCGGGCCGCGACGCCGAACACCGGGCTGCCGGGTTCCAGCAGCCGTCCCGCGGCCAGGGACCCCACCGGCACCGGGTCGAACCCGATGCGTTCCAGGAACTCCGCGACGGCTCGCACGGCGACCGGCGAGTCACCGGCGATGCCGACGGCACGGCCGCCGGCGGGTTCCATGTCCTGGTAGGCGACGTGGTTCAGGGTTTTCACGACGTCGGCGCCCACCAGCCGCCGCGCGACGTCTTCGCTCGTGCCCAGGGGAGCCTCGGCGGGCGGCCAGTGGTTCATCGAGTCGATGACGACCTTGCCCGCGAACATCGCCGGTTCGAGCGCGGGGAAGCGGTGCCACGGGATCGCCAGCACGACGAGGTCCGCGTCCGCCACGGCGTCGGCTGCCGTCAGCGCGACGGCGCCGGGGGCGAGGAACTCGGTGATCATCTCGATCCGCGCCGGGTCACCCGACCCCGCGATGCCCACCTCGTAGCCCGCCGTCAGGGCCAGGCGGGCGATGACGGGACCGACGTGGCCCGCACCGAGAACAGCGATCTTCACAGCACACCCGACCTCGCTAGTTGATGTATCACCTAGCTTAACCGGACCAGCCCCCGTTTATTCCCGCGGGGGTGCGGGCTGGGTTACCTTCGACACGTGTGGGATCTGGGTGATGCGTACGAGCGGTACGTCGGCCGGTGGAGCCGGCTGGTCGCGGTGGAGTTCCTGCGCTGGCTGGACGTGCCGCCCGGCCGGACGTGGCTCGACGTCGGCTGCGGCACGGGCGTGCTGACCGAGGCCGTGCTGGCGCACACCCGTCCGGCCGCGGTCACCGGTGTGGACCCGTCCGAGGGCTTCCTGGACCGCGCCCGGGACCGCGTCCCCGATGCCGGGTTCGCCGTCGGCGATGCCACTGATCTGGGCGAACGCACCGCCGACGTCGTGGTCAGCGGGCTCGTGCTCACGTTCGTGCCCGACGCCGCCCAGGCGGTGGGGGAGTTCGCCCGCGTGGCCCCGTGCGTCGGCTCGTACGTGTGGGACTACGCGAGCGGCATGCGGATGATGCGGCTGTTCTGGGACGCCGCGAAGGACGTCGACCCCGCCGCGGCCGCGCACGACGAGGGACTGCGCTTCAGCGACGTGAGCGGCGCCGAACCCCTGCGCGCCTTGTGGACCGGCGCCGGCCTGCACGACGTCGAGGTGACGGGCATCGTCGTGCCGACGGTGTTCCGCGACTTCGACGACTTCTGGGACCCGTTCCTGGGCGGCACGGGCGCCGCACCCGCCTACGCCGCGAAGCTGCCGCCGGAGCAGCGCGACGCCATCCGCGAACTGCTCCGCTCCCGTCTCCCGGCGCGGGGCCCGATCGAGCTGACCGCGAAGGCCTGGGCCGTCAGAGGTTCGCGCGGAGGAACCGCTCCACGTGCGGGTTCACGTCCGCGGCGTGCGTGAGGCTCAGGAAGTGCGCGCCACCCTCGACGAGCACGAGCGGCTCGGCCTTGGGCAGCGCCGCGACGAGAGCCTCGGCCTTCGCCACGGGGTAGGCGAGGTCGGCGGTGCCGTGCAGCACCAGCGCGGGCACGTCGATCTCGGTGATCCGGTCCAGCACGCCTTCGCGGCCGACCAGGGCGTTCATGATCAGCCGCAGCCGTTCGGGCTCGACCGCGCTCCACTTCGGCGTCCACTCGGACGGGTCGTAGTCGCCCAGGCAGATGTTCGCGACGGCCTCGATCACCGTCTCCGGGCCCTGTGCGATCCACACCTCGGCGAGCTGCTGGTACGCGGCGGAGATCTGCTCGTCCTCGGTCTCGCCGGACGTGCCGAGCAGCACGAGCGCCGTCACCCGTTCCGGCGCCAGCAACGCCATCCGCAGCGCCACGAACCCGCCCTGACTGGTGCCGGCGACGGCCGCACCGCCGATCTTCAGCTCGTCGAGCACCGCGAGCGCGTCGCGGGCGACGTCCCAGTGGTCGAACGGCGCGGTCGCGGGCGTGGCACCGTGGCCGCGCTCGTCGATCGCGATCAGCCGGTACCGGTCACCGAGCGCTTCGACCTGCGGCGCCCACATCGACGCGTCCATCAGGAAGCTGTGCAGCAGCACGACCGCCGGACCGTCCCCGCCGTGGTCCACGTAGGACACCAGCTGTCCGTCCGCAGTGGTCACCGTTGCCATGCCGCACACCCCGTTCCGCACAGTGGATCTTCAGCACCGCCCGCCCGGTTCGCTCTGCCCTGCCCGGATGCGACGAGTGTTCAGGAGCGCGGTGCTGCTGGTGATCGTCGTCCCCGCACCGGCGTCCGCGCAACAAGAGCAACCGCCGCTGGTCCGCGTCGGCACGGAAGGCACCTACCCGCCGTTCTCGTTCCACGACCCCCAGAGCCAGGAGCTGACCGGCTACGACGTCGAGGTCGTCAAGGCGATCGCCGCGAAGGCGGGCTGGTGGCTGGAGTTCGTCGAGACGCAGCGGGACGCGATCTTCCCCGCCCTCGACTCCTCGCGGATCGACCTCGTCGCGAACCAGGTGTCGCGCAACCCCGAACGCGCCGCGAAGTACGGCCTGTCGAGCACCTACACCTACTCGCGCGGCGTGATCGTCCGCCGCACCGGCGACGACCGCATCAAGTCGATCGCGGACCTCGGCGGCAGGACCACCGCCCAGTCCAGCACCAGCAACTGGGCGAAGGTGGCCCGCGACGCCGGCGCGAGGGTCGAGGCCGTCGAAGGCTTCGCCCAAGCCGCCGCCCTGCTGCAGCAGGGCCGTGCCGACGCCATCGTCAACGACGACATCGCCGTCCTCGACTACCTCGCCACCACCGGCTCGAAGGACGTCGAGATCGCGGGCGACGCCGGCCAGGCGGGCAGCGAACAGGTGCTGGCCCTGCGCCAGGCCGACGCCGCGCTGCTGTCACAGGCGAACCAGGCGATCGACGCCCTGAAGGCCGACGGCACGTTGCGCGGCATCTCCCAGAAGTAGTTCAAGGCCGACGTGTCCGTGCAGGACGGCGGCGCAGCGGACCCTTCCGAGGGCCGTGGCCCGCGCAGCACGGGGGACGTCCTGCGCTCGACGGCGTGGCCGATGTTCGTGGGCCTGGCCAAGGTCACCGTCCCGCTGACCGCGCTGTCGTTCGCCATCGGCCTCGTGCTCGCGTTGCTGGTCGCGCTGGCCCGGATCTCGCCCTACCGGGTGCTGTCCGGCCTCGCGCGGGCGTTCATCTCGGTCATCCGCGGCACCCCGCTGCTGTTGCAGCTGTTCATCGTCTTCTACTGCACTGCCGCAGATAGGCCTGAAGTTCCCGCCCTTCACGGCCGCCGTCGTCGCGTTCTCGCTGAACGTCGCGGCGTCCATCATCGGCTTCGGCTAGCGCAGACGTTGCGCCGCATCGTGCTGCCCCAGGCCGCCCGCACCGCCGTGCCGCCGCTGTCCAACACGCTGCTGTCGTTGCTGAAGGACACGTCACTGGGGTCGGTCGTGCTGCTGACCGAACTCTTCCGCGAGTCGCAGCCGGCCGCGGCCGAGAGCAACGAGTTCCTCTGGAGACCAGGCTGAACAGGTACGTGATCGCATGAACGACATCCGCATCGAGGTCTCCGTGCTGCACAAGTCCTTCGGCGACCTGGACGTCCTGCGCGGCATCGGCTTCAGCACCCCGCGCGGCACCTCGACCGTTCTGCTGGGCCCTTCCGGCTCCGGCAAGACCACCCTGCTGCGCTCGCTCAACGCCCTCGACCCCCCGGATCACGGCGTGGTCCGCATCGACGACGTGTCGGTCGACTTCTCCGCCCTGCCACCGGGCAAGGCCGGCCGGGCGGCGGGCGCGCGGCTGCGGGCGCAGAGCCGCATGGTGTTCCAGTCGCACAACCTCTTCCCGCACCGCACGGTCCTGCAGAACCTCACCGAAGGCCCGGTCGTCGCCCAGAGACGCCCACCGGACGAGGTCGTGGACGAGGCAGGCGCGCTGCTGGACCAGGTGGGCCTCTCGGACAAAGCCGATTCGTACCGGTACCAGCTTTCCGGCGGCCAGCAACAACGCGTCGGTATTGCCCGTGCACTGGCTTTGAAACCTCGTGTCGTGCTGTTCGACGAACCCACCTCGGCACTCGATCCGGAACTGGTGGGGGAGGTGCTCGCGGTGATCAAAGACCTGGCCTCGGAAGGGTGGACCACGGTCATCGTCACGCACGAGATCCGGTTCGCCGAGCGGGTCGCCGACCAGGTGTTGTTCCTGGACGGAGGCGTGATCGTCGAGCACGGACCACCTGGTCAGGTGATCGCCGACCCGCGCGGGAAGAACGCACCCGGCGGTTCCTGCGGCGCGTTCTCGACCACGCCTGAAATGATTCTTGAGGATAGGCTCGCCTAAATTCCTCTCGAATTGCGGGGCTCCTGCGGTGGTGGCATCGTCGCGATTACCGAACCTTTCCCACCACGGCAGGAGCGGACATGACCACCCTTGAGAACCCGGCGATGCCCGCAGTCCACGATTGCACCGTGCACGACTGCTCCTACAACCACGACGGATGCCACGCGTTCGCGATCACCGTGCGCGGCGACAACGGCGCTGCGGACTGCGGCACCTTCATCCCGTTGGGCACGAAGGGCGGCCTGGACAAGGTCGTCGCGCAGGTAGGCGCCTGTTCCCGCACCGACTGCGTGCACAACGCCTCGCTGGAATGCACGGCGCAGAGCGTGCGAGTCGGTCAGGGCGAAGGCGACCACCACGCGAACTGCCTGACGTACCAGCCGCGCTAGTTGTACTTGGCCGACACGTTGGTGGCGGCGTATTCGCGCTCACCACGACACACCCGACTGACCACGAATACACCGGCACCGTTCTGAGCCACGCCACTAGCCCTCGTCGTCCTTGCGGTCGACGGCCCGGCCCAGCTCTCGCAGGCCGACGTTGACCGCGATGATCGCCACGGTGCCGGCCGCCGCCACGGCGTGCAGGCCGGCACCGGCGAGTGAGCCCACCGCGGCCGCGCACCAGAGCGTGGCCGCGGTGTTCAGCCCGCGCACCGACAGCCCGTCGCGCAGGATCACGCCCGCGCCGAGGAACCCGATGCCGGACACCACCTGTGCGGCGACGCGCGTGGGGTCGCCCTGGCCGTCGAAGCCCTGTGCGGACAGCAGGACGAACAACGCGGCGCCCACGGCCACGAGGGCGTTGGTCCGCAGGCCTGCCATGCGAGAGCGGTACTGCCGCTCGAAACCGATCAACGCGCCGAGGCCCATGCTCTCGGCAATGCGCAGTGTCATGTCGAAGACGTGCATCGTGTGACTCCCCTTGTGTGCAGGGGGTGTGCGTCACACGCCAGAACTGAAGCGTGCGAGGTGGGATGACCTGCGCGGGCTACTGTCGCCTGGCATGTGTCGCTCACCTCGCTTCCTTGTGTCTGGTTGATGAGACCGAGGAACCACGTTACCCAACCGGCCGTGAGCCCGGGGTGAGAGTGGGACGCGCGTCTCAGTCCCAGTGGAAGTCGTTGTGCTCGAACACGATGCGGTGCCTGGTCTCGCCGCGCAACGCGCACGACGCCTCGGCGAACATCGCGGTCACGCCGGGCCACAGCGGATCGCTGTCCGCACCGCTGTACTTCCCCCACTCCATCACGCACCCGTGCCGCGGCCCGCCGCGCAGATCCACGAACAGCTCGTACCCGGAACCGTCCGCGGCGACCGGCAGCCACGCGGGCAGCCAGAGGTCCACACAGGGCGTTCCGGCGGGCTCTCGCAGTGCGCCGGCCTCGTAGTCCTTCTCCTCGCCGAGCGTGGCGAAGGCGATGCCGCTGATCGCCGCCATCATCAGCGTCCGCAGGCGCAGCGCCCGATCGAGGCCGTGCGGCTGCCACGTGGGCGGGATGAGCGGCCAGCGCGAGTACGTCACGCCGATGCCACCGAACCGCCGCCACCACGCGGACAGGTCTGGCGGCAGCGCGTACCCGATGGACTCCTCCGCGTCCGCGACGTCCCCGGCGGACGACGGCGGGAGCAGCGCGGCGTGCAGCGCCGGGGCGTGCTCGCCGATCCAGCCCTCGATGTCGGTCCAGCTCAACCGCGGAACTAAAGCATGGCGAGCGGCGAAGGCCCAGCAGGAGGAGGGAAGGCGCGGTCGAGGTCGGCGAGGTCCTCAGGGGACAGCCGAAGTTCCAGCGATCGCGCGTTCTCCCGGACGTGGTCCGGCGAGCCCGCCTTCGGGATCGCGTTCACGTGCGGCAGTCGCAGCACCCAGGCGAGCGCGATCTGGGCGGGGGTGGCGCCGTGCCGTGCCGCGACCGACGCCAGCGCGGTGGAGTTCAGCAGCCTGCCCTGCTCGACGGGGGAGTAGGCCATGACCGGGATGCCGGTGGAGGCGTGCCACGGCAGCAGGTCGTGCTCGGGACCGCGGCGGGTGAGGTTGTAGAGGATCTGGTTGGTCTGGCACCGCCCCGGCAACGCCGTGAGCTCGTGCATGTCGTCCAGGTCGAGGTTGCTGACGCCCCAGTGCCGGATCTTGCCCGTGTCCAGCAGCGCCGAGAACCCCTCCAGGGTCTCCGCGAGCGGCACCGCGCCACGCCAGTGCAGCAGGTACAGGTCGAGCCGGTCGGTGCCGAGACGGCGCAGCGACGCCTCGCACGCGCGCACGGTCGCGGCGGCGGACGCGTGGGACGGCAGCACCTTCGACACCAGGAACACCTCGTCGCGCCGGCCCGCGACGGCTTCGCCCACGAGCGTCTCGGACGCGCCCGAGCCGTACATCTCGGCCGTGTCGATCAGGGTCAGGCCGAGGTCCAGGCCGGTCCGCAGCGCGGCGATCTCGGCGGAGCGCCTGCCGGGGTCCTCGGCCATCATCCAGGTGCCCATGCCGAGTGCGGGGACGGTCTCGCCGGAGGGGAGCAGCACGGTCATGCGTTCCAGCTTGCCGGGTACGTTGGTCTGATGCGACGTGCGGGCCTGATCCTGTTGGTGCTGCTCGTCGTGGCCCTGGCGATCACCGCCCAGCTCGTGGACCTGCCCGACGGCGCGGAGCTCCGCGCCCTGGTCGACCGCGCGGGGCACGCGGCGCCGGTCGTGTTCGTGGCCGTGTGCGCGCTCGGCACGGCGGTGTTCTTCCCGAAACCGGTCCTCGCCACGGCGGCGGGGCTGTTGTTCGGCGTGGGGTGGGGGAGCGCGCTCGCCGTCGCGGGGTTCACCGCAGGCGCGATGATCGCGTTCACGATCTCCCGCAAGCTAGGCCGCGACGCGGTCGAGAGCCGGCTCGGGGAACGGCTGGCGGTGCTCGAACGGGTCTTCGAGCGCCGGGGGGTCGAGGCGACGCTCGTGATCAGATTGTTGCCGATCCTGCCGTTCGCCCTCGCGAACTACGGCGCGGGCGTGACGTCGGTGCGCGGCAGGGACTTCGCACTCGGCACGGCGCTCGGGCTGGTGCCCTCGACGATCCTCGCCGCGGTGCTGGGCGACGCCCTGAGTGATCTCGGCTCACCGCGCTCGATCGTCGCGTTGTCGATCTGGGCCGTGCTGGCGGCCGTGGGCGTGTGGTGGGGCCGGAAATTGATCACAGGGGCCGTACGGGCCTCCTAGACGCCCTTGCGAGGTGCGCAAAAAGCCGCCCCGGCGGGAGACCGGGACGGCTTGACGCGTCTGGTGTGGATCAGGCCGTGCGGGTGCGGCGTCCGCGAAGCTCTTCGAGGCGCTCGTCGAGCAGCTCCTCGAGCTCGGGGATCGACCGGCGCTCCAGGAGCATGTCCCAGTGCGTACGCGGCGGCTTGACCTTCTTGATCTCCGGCTCGACCCCGTCGATGATCTTCGACTCGGTGCCGTGGAGACGGCATTCCCAGGTCGGCGGCAACTCGGCGTCGTCGGAGAACGGGACCTCGAAGTCGTGTCCCTTCGGGCAGGCGTACCGCGCTGCCCGGCGCGGAGCGAGATCGTGGTTGCGGTCGGTCTCGTAGCTGACTGCTCCGAGCCGGCTTCCACGCAAAACGCGGTCGGCCATGGCGGTGTCCTTTCGCTCGGCTCAGGGCCGGGGCCCAGGCTTCTTGCTCACCGTGTGCAACGCCCGGATTGCTCCGTTTGTTTCCGGCTCGCTCTCATGGTCGCCCACAGTGACGTCGTTCACTCGTCAACGAAGGCTTCCTACTAATGGATGCGATCGCCACAGGATCGTGACGCGTTATCAAGCTCCTGCGCTCATGCATCACTCTAATGGCCCAGTGGGACCGGTGGGTAGTCGCCTAGGCCAACCGAAGCTGACCACTTTGTGCGACGTCAGGGCCCAGGTCGCCCAACCTAAAGTGACGCCGACAGAGCACCTGGTAACGGACGGTAGTTTCAGTGGCGTCGGTTACATCGTTGCTCTCTGTACCCGATCGGTGCTGTTCTGTGTCCGTCGCAGTGTCGGCGACCAGAACCGTGTCGCCGGCACGAATCACTCGTCCGGCCCGCACCCGCGCGTTGAACCGCCCCGGCACCCCGCACCAGCACAGCACCTCGACCTGAATCGCCTTCAGCTCGTCGGCGAGCTCGAACAGCCGCTGCGACCCCGGGAACATCTCGCCGCGGAAGTCCGTGGCGAGCCCGAAGCAGTACACGTCGACCTGGACGTCGTCCGCGAGCTCCGCCAGCTGCTCCACCTGATCGGGCGACAGGAACTGCGCCTCGTCGACGATCAGGTAGTCCACGCGCCGGCCCTCGGCCCACTCCGCCCGCACCATCTGGCGGAGATCGTCGTCGCTGATCTCCGCGGCCTCGCGGGTGATGCCGATGCGGCTGGAGATCTGAGGCTTGCCCGAACGGTCGTGCCGCACCAGCAACAGCCCGCGCCGACCCTGGCGCGAGTTGTTGTGGTCGATCTGGAGCGCGAGCGTCGACTTGCCGCAGTCCATGGGACCGAAGAAGAACTTGAGGTGCCCGACCACCGGCGTCGAGCGCCGGGAACCAGCGACAGGTACAGCGGAGAGGGCGTCTGTCGGATCGGGAAGGGCGTCCACGGCGGGTCACCCTAGTGCCTGGATCCCGATCATGAGGAATCCCCACGGTCTGCCTCCCTCCTGTCGCCGGCGTTTCGAGTGCGACCTGCTGTTTCGGGACGACATAGCCGCTGCGGGGCAGGCCCAAACATCATCTCGACTCGGATCACTCGATAGTTTCAGTGTTGACTGAGGCTCGGCTTGTTGCCGAGTGGGGCGGACGCGGTGGGGGGCAACGACGCATTGACGGGAGAGGCGCCGGCCCGCCTCGCGTTGTCGCGGGGGAGTCGAGGCGGGGGAGCGATGTGACTCGGCCAAGGCGCCGCGCATCGCAAGGTGGCTTGGCCGAGGGGAGTGCGTGGGCCGAGGGGCGGATTCGTGACTCGGCGGCTCCTGACGGACGGGGCGCTGGTGCGGCGGCTGCATGGCGGCGCGCCGCCGAATCCCACTGCCACCCCGGCGGCGCCGACAAGCCCTCGACGGCAGCGGCCTGGCCCGTATTGCGGCTGCCACCTGCGAGAGCGAGCCGTCGACCACCTCCCTCGACCAACTCGATAACTTCAGTGTTGCCTAAAACCAAACCCGTCTGGCCACTCCGCTTTCCGACATAGCTCGCGCCGCGATATATTCAACGACATGAGTGGTCGGATCATGTCCGAACAGACGTTCCTGGTGCTCACCGCGCTGGCGGAGGAGCCGTTGCACGGCTACGCGATCGTGCAGGCGGTGGAACAGCTGTCGGAGGGACGGATGGTGCTGCGGGTAGGCACGCTGTACGGCGTGCTGGACCGCCTGGTGGCGGACGGTCTCGCCGAGCGCGACCGCGAAGAGGTGCACCAGGGGAGGCTGCGGCGCTACTACAAGCTCACCGACTCCGGTGTGCGGGCGTTGCAGGCGGAGGTCGCGCGGCTGAGCGCCAACGTGCGTGCGGCGAGTGCGGTGCTGAGGGGGAGGGGTGTCCAGGCGTGGGCGGGTCGGGCATGAGGAATCTGGAGCGGCGGTACCGCACGCTGCTGAAGGTGTTGCCGCGGTGGTACCGGCGGGACCGCGAGGAGGAGATGGTCGGGATCTTCCTGGCCGAGCGGGACGACGACCTCGACCTGGAGCACAGCTGGCCGGGGTGGGGGGAGACGTGGTCGGTGCTCGGGCTCGCGGTGCGCACGCACCTGGCGGCGGGGGCGGCGCTCACGAGTGCGCCGGCGAAGGTGGTGTGGCGCGGCGAGGTCGTGCGGGCGCTGGGGATGCTCGGGTTGTTGCTGGGCCTGTACTACGCGACGTCGGCGGTCGTGCAGGTCTTCACGCTGTTCGGTGGGCCGTATGCCGCGGGTGTGGCTTGGTGGCGTGTGTTGGAGCTGGCGCCGTTCGTGGCTTTTCCGGCGTTGCTGAGCGGGCGGCGGACGCTCGCGAAGGTGGCGGCGGGGGCGCCGGCGTTGCTGTCGGTGGTGGCGCTGGGTCAGCCTGGGCCCGCCGCACTGATGTGGACGGTGTTCCAGCTGCCTTCACTGGTGACGTTCGCCTGTCTGTGCCTGGGTTTCCACCGGGACGCGCCGGTCCCGCCTGCACGCAGGTTGCTGTGGTGGGGTGGGGGAGCGGTGGTGCTCGGGGTGGTCGGCGGCGTTGCGGCCGGGATCGGGTTGTTGTTGCTCGGCCTGATCACGGTGGGAGCGCGCGTCTTCGCGTTCGTGCGGGGTGACGCGGTGTTCGGGCGGGCGTTGTCGTTGTTCGCGTTGCTGCAGCTGGTTCCGCTGGTGTTGCTGGCTGTCGCGTGGGACGAGGCCGTGATCTCGCGGACCGTGCCGGCTGCACTGCTCGTGCTCGCGGTGGTGTTGCCGGTGCGGCGCCGCCCGAAAGCGGCGCCGCAGGTGACCTAGACGAGTGCGGGTTCTTTGTTGCCCACGGCCTTGATGGCGCGGCGGACGGGCACGAAGATCAGCAGGACGAAGCCTGCGACGAAGAAGATGATCAGGGCGAGGATGGCGGGCCGCAGGCTGCCGGTGGCCTGGCCGACGCCGGCGAACACCAGCGGGCCGAGCCAGCTGGTGGAGCGCTCGCCGACCTCGTAGAGCGAGAAGTACTGGGCTTCGCGGCCGGGTGGGACCATCTGGCTGAACAGGCTGCGCGACAGGGCGTTGGTGCCGCCGAGGACGATGCCGATGCCCGCGGCGACGAGGTAGAACGACGTCTCGTCGCCCGCCTCGACGAAGAACGCCGCGGTGATCACGACGATCCACACGACCAGTGAGCCGAGGATCGTCTTCTTGGCGCCGACCCGCTTGGCGACGAAGCCGTGCAGCACGCCACCGATGAACGCCACGAACTGCACGATGAGGATCACCGTGATCAGCGTCTGCTGGTCGAACTTGAGCTCGACGCTGCCGTACTGGGCGCTGACGTTGGCGACGGTGGCGATGCCGTCGGTGTAGATCAGGTAGGTGCCGAGGAACGCGAGCGTGAGCGGGAAGGCCTTGGCCTGCCTCAACGTCGTGCCGAGTTCCTTGAAGCCGGCGGAGATGACCGAGGCGCCCTGTTCGCCGCCGTGCGGGCGCTGGTGCTCGGTGAGGGCGCGCAGCGGGATGATCGTGAAGGCGGCCCACCAGATGCCGGAGATGACGAACGCGATGCGCGCGGCGTCGCCGGAGGAGATGCCGAGGGAGTCGGCGGACAGGGTGATGCCGAGCTGGATCGCGAGGGCGACACCGCCGCCGAGGTAGCCGAACGCCCAGCCGCGGCTGGAGACGGCGTCGCGTTCGTCGGGTGTGGCAATCTCGGGAAGGAAGGCGTAGTAGACGACGACGCTGGCGCCGTAGCAGATGTTCGCGATGATGAAGAGGAGGACGCCGAGCTTCCAGTTGGTGCCCTCGACGGTCGCGAGCGCGATGGTGGCCACGGAGCCGGTGAAGGCGAAGAAGCCGAGCATCTTCTTCTTGTTCTGGGTCCGGTCGGCGATGGCGCCCATGACGGGCAGCACGATGACCTGGACGACGGTCGCGATGGAGAGCAGGTAGCCCCACAGCGAGCCGGAGGGGAACTGCAGGCCGAGGATCGTGACGTCGCAGCGGTCGAAGGCGTTGTCGTTGGCGCACGGGTTGGCCCCGTTGAGCGCGCTGTCGGCCTTGGCCGCGTTGGTCGCGATGCTCGTGAGGTAGAGCGAGAGGAAGACGGTGATCACGGACGTGGGGAACACGGAGTTCGCCACGTCGTACCAGACCCAGCCGCGTTGTTCTTTCTTGCGGCGCCCGGCGTTGTTGGCGTCGGCGGCGTCGTCGCCCTTGACCTTCATGTCGGCGGACTGTACTTGTCCGCCGACACGTCCAATGATCGACTGTCCAAGCTGTTACCAGCTGTTGCGCGACTGGAGAACTTCGCGCAGGACGTCCGGCCTGTCGGTGACGAGTCCGTCGACGCCGAGGTCGAGCAGGGCGCGCATGTCGGCTTCGTCGTCGACGGTCCAGACGTGGACCTCGAGCGACCTGCGGTGGGCGGCCTGGACGAAGCGGCGGTCGACGATCTGCAGGCGTCCCTGGCTGACGGGGACCTGGGCGACCTGGCCGCGGACGGCGAGTCCGGCGAGGGGGATGCGTCCGGCGGCCCAGAGCGCGCCGGCGGAGCGGGGGCCCATGGAGGTGAGCAGTTCGGGTCCGGCGATCCTGCGCAGGCGGGCGAGGCGGTTGTCGGAGAAGCTGGCGAGGCAGACGCGGTGCAGTGACTTGGCTTTGCGCAGCAGGTTGATGATGGGTTCGACGGCGTTCTCGGACTTGACGTCGATGTTGAAGAACGTGTCGGGGAGTTCTTCGAGGACGTCGGCGAGGCGGGCGATGGGTTCGCGGCCGCCGACGCGGGCGTGCTGGACCTCGGTCCAGGGGAGTTCGGAGACGATGCCCTGGGCGTCGGTGGTGCGGTCGAGGGTGTGGTCGTGGTGGACGACGACCTGTCCGTCGCTGGTGGCGTGGACGTCGGTCTCGATGTAGCGGTAGCCCTCCTGCACGGCCCGGCGGAAGGAGCTCAGCGAGTTCTCCATGCCGGTGAGATCGTCGACGTGCCAGCCGCGGTGGGCGAAGGCGCGGGGGCGCGGGCCTGTGAGGTAGGGATGTGTCACGTGCTGGAGTGTGCCTTCCGGCGGTGGCTTCGGGGTGGACGGTGGGTGGCGACACACTTTCTTCTTTATCTCTATTGTTTCAGTGTTGCCTGAAGTCAGACCTGTCGGTCCCCCGGTTCCACCGCAGACCACTGATCAAAACCCGCAGAAGACCGGGCGAAAACAACGGAAGTTGATCAAACCCCACCCGAAAGCGACACGAACGGCCCTGCGGGTACCGTCCGGTTCCCTACGAAGGTCGGGCTTTCTGGCGCGTCGCTGGAGACCACCCACCACCATTCGCTACCGTCGCGCGCCATGGAGCGCTCCATGGAGGCGGATGAGCCCAGGCACTGTGCGTGGTGCGGGAGGCGGTTGCCCGGGAGCGGGCGGATCGGCCGGCCGCGGCGGTACTGCGCACAGCCGTGTCGTCAGCGCGCGTACGAGCGCAGGGCGGCGTTGCAGCGTGGTGGGTTGCCGGAGGACGCGGTGGTGCTGAGCACGGCCGAGCTGGCGGATCTGCAGGACAGGTTGTTCCAGCTGCGGTGTGCCGCGGAAGATGTGGTGACGGCGGCACAGGACGGGGCGGAGAACGACGAGCTGAGGAAGCTGGCCGCGGAGCTGGTGGAGTCGGCGAAGGGTTTGGAGCGGCTGAGATAGCCGTTCGCACATCAGCGAACTGACCGGCGTAGCGGGTTGCTTACGTCCGGTGATCGGACGATCATGACGCGCGTGACCTCCTACTGCCGCACGGTGCTGGACCGAGCGGGTGTCGGCTATGCCGTGACGGATTCGCGCGGGAACCTGTTGTGGTGCAACCGCGCCTTGGGCGCTGTGCTGGGGGTTCCGGTCGAGCAGGCGTACGGGCGATCGTTGCCGGCGCTGCTGCCGGGGGTGCCCGAGGTGCCTGCTCCGGTGCGGGAAGTGCTGGTGCCGGGGCCGAAGTGGCTCGAGGTGCGGTGCTCGAGGCTGGGTGACGACCTGATGTACGAGGTCGTGGACGTGTCGGCGTGGCGTGATCGTGAGTTGACGGTGACGCAGGAGGCGGACGCGTTGCGCCGGGCTCAGGCGCTGGGGCGGATGGGGACGTGGGAGTGGTCGATCCGCGAGGACCGGGTGACGTGGTCGGACACGTTGCTGGAGATGTTCGGGTTCGCGGCGGGGACGGCGTTCGACTTCGAGATGTACTCGCGGCTGGTGCACCCGGACGATCTGCCGATGATCGAGGAGACGCTGGACGCGGCGCTGAAGACGGGTTCGGTGTTCACGTACACGCATCGGATGTTGCGGCCGGACGGCAAGGAGCGGGTGTTCGAGTGCTTCGGTGAGGTCGTCGTGGGGGATGACGGCACTCCGTTGCGGGCGTTGGGGACGGCGCACGACGTGACCCAGTCGTCGCGGGTGCATGACGAGCTCGTGCGGATGGCCGAGCAGGATCCGTTGACCGGTTTGCCGAATCGCCGGGCGTTGACGCGTGCGCTGGAGCAGGAGCTGGCGAACAACGGTTCTGGTGCGTTGCTGGTGCTGGATCTGGACAACTTCAAGGACGTCAACGATCTGCGTGGTCATGCGGTGGGTGACCGGGTGATGCGGATGCTGGCGAGTGCGTTGCAGTCCCGTTTGGGTGACAGGTTGATCGCTCGTCTGGGTGGTGATGAGTTCGCGGTGGTGTTGCCGGGGGCGTCGCCGAAGGACGCGTCGGAGGTGGCCGACGGGTTGCGGGACGCGGTGGCGGGTTTTCCTCTGGCGGGGATCGGGACGCCGGCGCGGATCACGGTGAGCACGGGGCTGGCGGAGTTCGGGCCGGGTGACTCGTGGGAGCTGGTGCTGGCGAACGCGGATCTGGCGTTGTACGCGTCGAAGGCGGCGGGCCGGGACCGGGTGACGGTGTACGAGCCGAACCACTACGCGGACACGGTGAAGCGGGTCAGTGTGCTGGACCGGTTGCGGGCGGCGCTGGTGGGTGGCGGTCTGGCGTTGTACGGCATGCCGATGGTGGAGCTGGCGACGGGGCGGACGCTGGGGCACGAGTTGTTGCTGCGTCTGGAGGACGGGCAGGAGCCGTATCTGGGTCCGGCGGACTTCTTGCCGGTGGCGGAGCGGTCGAACCTGATCCTGGAGGTGGACCGGTGGGTGCTGACGACGGCGATCGACGCGTTGGTGGCGCAGCCGGATCCGGAGTTGCGGTTCAACGTGAACGTGTCGGGGCGGACATTGGAGGACCCGGATTTCGGGAACTTCGTGCTGGACAAGCTGGGGTCGGCGGGGGTGGCTCCTGGCCGGTTGGGGTTGGAGATCACGGAGACGGCGGCGGTGACGAACCTGGACGCCGCAGTGACGCTGGCGACGCAGCTGCGCAGTTTCGGGTGCCGGATCACGCTGGACGACTTCGGTTCGGGTTTCGGGTCGTTCGTGCACCTGAAGCATCTGCCGATCACGGGTATCAAGATCGATGGTGAGTTCGTGAAGGGCATCGAGACCAACGACGCGGACGCGGTGCTGGTGTCAGGGATCGTGCAGATCGCGAACGGGCTGGGGTTGTCGTCGGTGGCGGAGTGGGTGGAGCGTCCGTCGCAGGTGGACGCTCTGCGCAAGCTCGGGGTGCGGGTGGGGCAGGGTTTCCACCTGGGCAGGCCGGTGCCGTTGCGTGACGTGGTGAGTGCGGAGCGCATGCCGCCGAATGGCGCATTGTCGTCTCAGGTGGTCGGAGCAGAGGATGGTGCCCGCTCCTGATTCCCGCCCGATGGGATGCCCGTGTCGTCTTGTGGTCTTCGTCGTCTTGAGTTGAGTGTTGCCGAGCCTGAGTTGTCGGTGGATTTCTTCGCCGGTGTGCTCGGGTGGACGGTGATCGCGGAACCGGGTGGGTCGTTCTCGGGCTGGGTGGGTGATCGGCTGGCGGCTCAGGTCGTTGCGGGAGAACGTGGCTGGCACGTGTTCTTCGGTGGTGACGAGCCGCGGGAGCTGAGGGCGGGTTCCTCTGTGGACGGTGGCCGGGTGCTGCACGGTCCGTGGGCGCCGCCGCCGAGGCATGGTGAGCCGTGCTGGGTGGAGTTGATGACCGGGTCACCCGAGGACGGGTACTGGCTTTCGGAACTCGGCTGGGAGAGCAGGTCCGGGGTTGAGGACTTCGTGTTGTTCACGTCCGCGCGGCATGGTGAGCCGCGTGCGGTGGCGGGGCGTCTGACGACGTCTCGTGCGGAGGGCTGGCAGACGTATTTCGCCGTGGACGACGTCGCGGCGGCGTGTGCGCGGGTGTCCGGGTTGGACGGTCGTGTGCTGGTGGAGCCCACGACCGTGCCGACCGGGTTGATCGCGTCGATCGAGGGCCCGCGCGGCGGCTCGTGCGTGTTGCTGGAGAAGCCGGCGGGGTGGGGCGGGGCGTGGTCTGCCTAGTGGCGCGGCTCAGAACGTTGCCGGTGTATTCGTGGTCAGACGGGTGTATCGTGGTGCCTCCCCCACGCTCTCGTACTGGTTGTACGGGGGCGTGGGGGAGGTGCCGCGACGGATCCTGCTGAGCGCGGATACGCCGCCAACGTTCTGTGTCACGCCACTGGGCGGCGGTCACTGGTCCAGTTCGGGCGGGAAGCCGCCGGTGGCGATGGGGCCCCAGCTGTCGATGGTGATCCGGATGAGGGACTTGCCCTGGCGGAGCATGGCGGCGCGGTACTCGTCCCAGTCGGGGTGTTCGCCTGCGATGCAGCGGTAGTACTCGACGAAGTCGTCCAGTGCGTCGGGGAGGTCGAGGACTTCGGCGGTGCCGTCGATCTGGACGTAGGCGTCGTTCCAGTCGTCGGAGAGCACGCAGATCGTGACGGAGGGGTTGCGGCGGGCGTTGCGGACCTTGGCGCGCTGGGGGTAGGTCGCGATGACGATGCGGCCCTCGGTGTCGACGCCGCAGGCGACGGGGGAGACCTGCACGCCGTCGGTGGACGAGCGGCGGGTGATGAGGACGCCGTGGTGGCGGGTGGAGAGGAACTCGAGCAGCTGCGGCCGGTCGACGAGGTCGGCCGTGGCGATCTTCGGCATGATGTGCAGCATGGCACGCTTCACCTCGTTCGACGGCACCGAACTCGCCTATCGGGAAATGGGTGAGGGGGTTCCGCTCGTGGTCCTGGCGGGTGGTCCGGGCAGGGCTTCGGAGTACCTGGAGACGCTGGGCGGTCTGGACGCGTCGCGGCGGCTGGTGGTGCTGGACAACCGGGGGACGGGGGCGTCGGACGAGCCGGCGGATCCGTTCACGTACCGGCGGGACATGCTGGTGCGGGACGTGGAGGTGCTGCGCCGGCATCTGGGTTTGGACGTGGTGGACGTGCTGGGGCATTCCGCCGGTGCGGGGATCGCGATGGGGTATGCCGCGGACTTCCCCGACCGTGTCGGGAAGCTGGTGCTGCTGACGCCGGCGTTGCGCAGTGTGGGGTTGTCGCCGGAGCAGAGCGACTGGGACGTGTTCCTGGCGGCGCGGGCGGATCAGCCGTGGTTCGAGGCGGCGACGGCGGCGCTTCGGCGCAACGCGGCGGGGGACGACTCGGTGGAGAACCGGGTGGCGGTGTCGCCGTTGCTGTACGCGCGGTGGGACGAGCGGGCGCGGGCGCACGCGAACGCCGAGCTGGGGCAGTGGAAGTACGAGGTGGCGCTGGGCTACAACGCCGAGGGTGCGTTCGTGCCGGGGGTGTTGCGGCGGGCGCTGGTGGACTTCGACCATCCGGTGCTGGTGTACGCGTGCTCGGAGGACCCGATCTCGCCGGTGCGGCGGTGTGTGCAGCTGGCGGAGTTGTTCCCGGACGTGACGTTGTACGTGCACGAGGGTGTGGGGCACTACCCGTGGGTGGAGGACCCGGAGCGGGTGTCGGCGCGGATCGCGGCGTTCCTGGGCGGGGCTTAGAAGACCTGGGCGGTGGCGACTCGGTCGCGGCCGTTGCTCTTGGCCTGGTAGAGCGCTTCGTCGGCGGCGAGCAGCAGGGGGCTGAGCTCGGTCGCGGTGTCGGGGTACACGGCGGCGCCCACCGAGGCGGTCAGGCCGGCGACGACCTGGCTCTCGCCGAGGCGGTCGAGCACGACGATGTGCAGGCTCGCGATCTCGAAGCGGATGCGTTCGGCGGCGGCGCGGACCTCGCCGTTGCTGACGCCGGGCAGCAGGACGGCGAACTCCTCGCCGCCGAATCGGCCGACGAGGTCGTAGGAGCGCACGGAGTGTTTCAGCGCGTCGGCGACGGCGCGCAGCACGCGGTCGCCGGCGAGGTGGCCGTAGGTGTCGTTGATGAGCTTGAAGTGGTCGAGGTCGATGATCAGGACGCCGACAGTGGAGGTCAGGCGGCGGGCGCGTTGCAGTTCGCGTTCGGCGACGTCGTGCCAGAACGTGGCGTCGACCAGGCCGGTCTTGGAGTCGGTGCGGGCGGCGACGCGGAACTGGGGCAGCAGCAGGCCCATGTGCAGGGCCAGGACCGTGAGCAGCAGCATCGGGGTGAGCCAGGGCCGCCAGTTGAGGATGATGGCGACGCCGGAGCCGAGGCCGACGGAGGCGAGCACGATGAGCACGTCGGAGGCGTTGCCCAGGGCGGTGCGGACGGGGTTCTGCCGGTTCGTGAAGTAGATCGCGGTGACGACCAGCGCGTAGTTGATGAACCAGTACAGGAATCCAGCCGTAACCAGTGCAAGCAGGCCGAGCGGGCCGTCGACGTCGACGGCGCGGTCGGGGAACCATCCGAGAACGAGTTGCGCCGCGGCACTGCCCAGGACGACAGTGGCCGCGGAGAAGACCTTGCGGAACAGGACGGCCCGCCGCTTGTAGACCCGGAACCACGAGTGCGTGTAGCTGACGACGATCAGCGCCACGAGCAGTGGCATCGGTAGTACGAGCACGCCCGCGAACAGCCACACGGACTGCATGTGGGCGTGTGGTGATCCTTCGGCGCCGATTTCGCGGATCCGTTCGATTCCCCGTGCCGCTTCCAGGTGCAGTACCGCACCGCCGGCGAGCAGCAGGAACCAGGTCGGGTTCAAGGCCTCGGCAGGGGTACGCCATGCGGTGGCGAGCGTGACGAGGGTCGCCGAAACAACCACCGTCGCGACATAGGCCAGCACCACAGGAGGAAGCGACCATAACTTCCACCGGCGCGGGTCGAGCCAAGGCACGCTGCCACCCCCACACCACCGTCCAGGAACCAACCACTGTAGCTACCGGGTCACGCAAAGTCGTGGCTCCATGTGGGGGACCTCACCGTGAGTAGTCCTCACAGTTCTTGCCCTCACACCCTTCGCAGTTCACGCACAACGAACACCCATAGGAGCAGTCATGATCAACCGTGTCTCCGCCGCCGGCCGTCCCGTTCGTCCGACCGACTGGACCCGGCCGACGGACTGGACCCGTCCGACCGACTGGCGTCGCTGAGCCGCCACAGGGTCGCCGCACCGCACGCCGCGAGCACTCCGAGTGCTCCGGCGGCGGCGACGACCAGATGGGCAGCGACGGTCTCGGCCGCCAGCCCCGCCAGTGCCACCCCCAGTCCCTGGGACACGCGCAGCGCGGTGACGGCCAGGCCGAACGCCTGTCCTCGTGACGAGTCCGGTACGGCGCGCACGAACCGCGTGTTCGCCACCAGGTGGTAGGCGCTGGCCGCGCCGGACAGCGCGAACATTCCCACGCTGACGACCAGGCCCGGCCGCAGTGCGGCCGGGACAAGTACCGCGCACGCGGCGATGGCCAGCCACGGCATCACCCGCAGCTGTAGCCGATCGTTGAGGTGCGCTACGACGAGCATGCCCGCGGCCGCGCCCGCGGCGTAGGCGCCGAAGAGCAGGCCGACCCCGGCCGGCCCGGCGCCCAGCGACGCGGCGTAGGGCACCGCGAGGGCCTCGCCGACGATGTAGAAGCCCGAGACGCAGGCGAGCGCGACCAGTGCGCGCAGCCGCCGGTCACCCCACACCAGCCTCGTGCCGCCGACGAGGTCCGTCGGCCACGCCCGCACGTGTGCCCGTGCCGGTGCGGGCCGGCCGAGCAGGTACGTCCCTGCCAGCAGGGCGGAGATGGCGAAGGTCAGGGCGTCGGCGACGAGCACCGGGCCGGGTCCGAGCCAGGCGACCAGCGCGCCGCCGGTGAGGAATCCGGCGACCTGCGCGGCCTGGGTGAGGGTGCTGAGCACGGCCTGCCCCATCGGGTAGCGCTCGTCGGGCAGGATGTGCGGCAGCAGCGCCGCCCGTGCCGCTCCGTGCGGTGCCCCGGCGAACTGCACGAGCACCACCAGTGCCGCCAGTGCCCACAGGGGCAGTCCCGGCACGGCCATGACCAGCAGCAGCGCGGCCCGGATGAGGTCGGCGGCGACCATGACCCGTTTGCGGGCGAACCGGTCGGCGAGCCCCGAGAGCAGGGGCCCGCCGAGCAGGTCGGGCAGGAACGTCAGCGCGTAGGTCATCGCGGTGAGGCCGGCGCTGGCGGTGCGGTCGTAGACGTGCACCGTCAGCGCGACCCTGGCGAACTGGTCTCCGGCCACCGACACCACGTGCGCCACGAGCAGGGCGCGGAACTCGCGATCGCGGGCGAGGTCGCGGTAGCCGGGCATGCGCTACAGGATGGACGACCAGAACCCGCACTGGTGATCGCGGGAGAAATCGGCGGGGCCGATCTTGCCTGCCGCGAGTGACTGCACGCCGGCCCGCCATCCCGGCTGCCCGGTGCGGGCGAAGCGGCCCCACGCCGTGATCATGTAGTCCGACAGCTCCCGCTGCCCCGCTGTGAGCGGCACGCCGAAGTCGAACAGCAGCGGCAGCTCCGAGGCGTGGAACGCGCCGTATCCGCCGGGGAACGGCGGCATGCCGGGAAGGAACATCGGCACGTCACGGTCGGCGAACTCGTACCCCGACACCCGCGCGTGCCTGCCCAGCTCCCTCCGTGTCACCTGCGAGGTGCACGACCACGACTTGTCGGTCAGCAGCCGGGCGATCTCGTCACGGGCGTCGCCGTTGCCGTTGACCGGGTACCGCGCCGCGACCTTGTCCGCGTTCGCGCCGAACAAGGACGTGAGCGTCGCGGCGTACGCCTGCTCGGGGATGGGCTGTGGGAAGGCCAGTGGTGCGAACAACGTCATCTCGTCGTGTGTCGTGCCCACCATCGTCGGTACCCGGTGCATGCGGCCGGTGCGCTGGGCCACGACCGGGTCCACCGGCAGCAGTGCCGTGTCGTAGGCGGGGGAGGAGAACGTGTCGTGCACCGTCAGCAGCTTCTCCACGGGCTGTGCCCGCAGGCACGCGAGATCGGCGCAGCCGGCCGTGCCCGCCCCGAGCCGTTCCACCTCGGTGCGCGGCTTCCACAGGTGCTCGAACGTGCCGGGCCGGGTGGAGGAGGGCGAGTCGACCCCGCACGGCCCGGACTGGATGATCGCCTTGGCGAACAACCCCGCGGCGCGCGGTGAGGCGAGCTGGGCGCAGATGCTCAGCCCGCCCGCCGACTCGCCGAACACCGTGACGTTGCGGGCGTCGCCGCCGAAGGCGCGCGCGTTGCGCTGTACCCACCGCAGGGCCGCCTGCTGGTCGGCGAGCCCGAACGTGCCCGATCCGGGCAGGCCGGGGTGGCCGAAGAACCCGAACACGCCCAGCCGGTAGTTCACCGTGACGATCACGGCGTCGTTGCGCGACGCCAGCCACCGCGCGTCGTACATCGACGCGCCACCGCTGGTGAACGAACCGCCGTGGATCCACACCATCACCGGCCGCGGCTGGTGCGTCTTGCCGGTCGGCGTGGTGACGTTGAGGTAGAGGCAGTCCTCGGTCTGGGACGGCGGGGAGCCCAGTCCGGCGCCCTGCGCGCACATGGGCGCGGGTGTCGTCGCGTCCCGCACGCCCTGCCACGGCGTCACCGGCTGCGGGTCGCGCCACCGGTTCTGCCCCACCGGGGCGGCGGCGAACGGAATGCTCCCGAACGTCCGCACCTGCTCGGTCACCGTTCCGCGCACGGTGCCCTTGTCGGTGCGGACCACCTGAGCGTCGCTTCCGGCCGTGGCCGCAGGCGTCTGGATGACGGTGAGCGTCATCGCGGCGGCCAGTGCCACCGTTGCGATCTTTGCCATCAGAACCCCCTTCGGGCTCGAACGTATCGAGGTCCGGCAGGCACGGGAACCGCACAAAGACCACATGTCGGGTCATCGAAAGGCGGAGGGCGGGATCACCTGTTGCCGACATACCGACCGGTCGGTACCCTCCGAGTCGTGGGTGACACAACAGGCAATGACCTCCCCGGCGTGAAGCGGCCCGAGGTCGACGCGCTGATCTTCGACTGGGGCGGCGTCCTGACCGTCTCCGTGCCCGAGTTCGTCGGCGCCTGGCTGCACGCCGAGGCCATCGACCGCGACGTCTACGGTCGCATCATGCGCGACTGGCTGGGCCGCGACGCGCTCCCGGGCAACCCCGTGTACCGCCTGGAGACCGGCGAGCTCACGGTGCCCGAGTTCGAACGGCTGCTCGCGGCCGAGCTGATCACCACCAGCGGCGCGGGCATCGACGAGAACGGGCTGCTCAAGCGCATGTTCGGCGGCGCCACCCCGGATCCGGCGATGGTCGAGCTCGTCCGCAAGGCCCGCGCCGCCGGCCTGCACACCGCGCTGCTGTCCAACAGCTGGGGCGAGGGCTACCCGAAGGACCTGCTGCTCGAACTGTTCGACACCGTCGTGATCAGCGGCCGGATCGGCCTGCGCAAACCCGACGAGCGCATCTACCACCACACCCTCGAGCAGGTCGGGGTCCCCGCCACGCGATCGGTGTTCTTCGACGACGCGCCCGTCAACGTCGAAGCCGCCCAGGCCGTCGGCATGCACGCCTTCCGCCACACCGGTGCGGAGAGCACCCGCGCCCACCTCGCCACCCTCGGAGTGAACCTGTGACCGACCTTCCCGGCCTCGACCTGCAGGCGCTGGCCACGCACCTGGGCACGGGCCCGCTCACGGGCGAGCTGTTCCGCGGCGGCCGCTCCAACCTCACCTACCGCATCAGCGACGGCACCCGCACCTGGGTCCTGCGCCGCCCGCCCCTGGGCCACGTCCTCGCCACCGCCCACGACATGGCCCGCGAGTTCCGCGTCATCTCCGCGCTCGCCGACACCACCGTCCCCGTGCCCGGCGCCCACCAGCTGGTCGAGGACACCTCCGTCATCGGCGCGCCCTTCTACCTCATGCAGGAGATGCCCGGCGCCGCCCTGCGCGAACGCGGCCAGTGCCCGTGGCTCACCCCCTCCGACGCCCGCGTCCTGTCCGAGCGCCTCGTCGACGTGCTCGCCGACCTGCACTCCGTCGACCCCGCCTCCGTCGGCCTGCAGGACTTCGGCCGCCCGGAGGGGTTCATGGCCCGGCAGGTCAAGCGGTGGGGCAAGCAGCTCGACGCCTCCCGCAGCCGTGAGCTGCCCGGCATCGACGAACTGCGCGACAAGCTCGCCGACACCGTCCCGGACTCGCCGCGCGCCGCGATCATCCACGGCGACTACCGCCTCGACAACGCCCTCGTCACCCAGGAACCGCTCGCCATCAGCGCCGTCCTGGACTGGGAGATGGCCACCCTCGGCGACCCGCTCGCCGACCTCGGCCTGCTCTACGTCTACTGGGCCGGCCTGGGCGTCGACAACGACCCCATCACCGGCAGCGTGCCGTCCCTGCCCGGGTTCCTGACCGCCGACGAACTCGTCGCCCGCTACACCGCCCGCACCGGCACCGACACCTCCGGCCTGGGCTGGTACATCGCCTTCGGCTACTTCAAGCTCGCCGTCATCGTCGAAGGCATCCACTTCCGCTTCGCCAGTGGCAAGACCGTCGGCGCCGGCTTCGAAAAGCTCGGCGCGTTCACCGTTCCCCTCGTGCGGCAGGGACTCGCCGCCGCCCACAAGGAGCTCTAATGGACTTCGCCTACGACGCCAAGACCGAGGAACTGCGCACCAAGCTCCTCGCGTTCATGGACGAACACGTCTACCCGGCCGAAGCGGTCCTCGAACAGCAGCTGCACGACGCCGCCGACCCGTGGGAACGCCAGCCGATCCTCGAGGAGCTCAAGGCCGAGGCCCGCCGCCAGGGCCTGTGGAACCTCTTCCTGCCGGATCCCGAGCACGGCGCGGGCCTGACGAACCTGCAGTACGCGCCGCTGGCCGAGATCACCGGCCGCAGCCCCCACCTCGCCCCCGAGGCGCTCAACTGCGCGGCCCCGGACACCGGGAACATGGAAGTGCTGACCATGTTCGGCACCGACGAGCAGAAGAAGCAGTGGTTGCAGCCCCTGCTCGACGGCGAGATCCGCTCCGCGTTCTGCATGACCGAACCCGAGGTCGCCTCCTCCGACGCGACCAACATCGCCACCCGCATCGAACGCGACGGCGACGACTACGTCATCAACGGCCGCAAGTGGTGGTCCTCGGGCGCGATGAACCCCAACTGCGCCATCTTCATCGTCATGGGCAAGACCGACCCCGACGCCGAACGTCACCGCCAGCAGGCGATGATCCTCGTCCCGCGCGACACCCCCGGCGTCACCGTCAAGCGCGCCATGCACGTCTTCGGCTACGGCGACCACGCCCACGGCGGCCACGCCGAGATCGAGTTCGTGGACGTCCGCGTCCCCGCCTCGAACCTCATCGCAGGCGAGGGCGAGGGCTTCGCCATCGCGCAGGCCCGCCTCGGCCCCGGCCGCATCCACCACTGCATGCGCCTGATCGGCATGGCCGAACGCGCCCTGGAACTGATGTGCCGCCGCGCCTCCTCGCGCGTCGCGTTCGGCAAGCCCATCGCCGCCCAGGGCGTCGTGCACGAGTGGATCGCCGAATCACGCGTCCGCATCGAACAGGCCCGGCTGCTCGTGCTCAAGACCGCGTGGCTGATGGACACCGTCGGCAACAAGGGCGCCCACACCGAGATCCAGGCCATCAAGATCGGCGTCCCGTCGATGACCGAATGGGTCCTCGACAAGGCCATCCAGGCCCACGGCGGCGCCGGCGTCAGCCAGGACTTCCCGCTCGCCGAACTGTGGGCCGCCACCCGCACCCTGCGGCTGGCCGACGGACCCGACGAGGTCCACCGCATGTCGCTGGCGAAGAGGGAACTCAGGAAGTACGTGTAAGGACAAAAGGGACCGCTCCGTGGCTTGACGGCGTCTGCAAGTACCGCCAACTCACCGTCGACGGGCACTTTTCTACTACCAACAGCGCCATCGAGCACACGTGCGGCGAACGAGTTGGGTGTAGTTGACGGCGATTCGATCACGAGTTGGTGGTACTTGCAGACGCCCACAGCACCAACGCAGTCCTCGGGTTTCGGCCATGACTACCGGCCAGGCGTTCAGTTGTTCAGCGCCTCACGCGCCGCCAGCGCCGCCCGGCAGGCGTGCACGAAGTCCCAGAACACCTCGGTCGTCGTGTGCCGCCGCGCGGGCCGCGAGTTCTCCTCGAACATCGCCGAACGCAGGGGAGTCGTCAGCTCCAGCTGCCCGCCCTGCCGCCCGCGTGTGCGGTTCGCGATGTTCGCCCGGTCGTAGCCGCCCAGGATCGGGTGGTCCACGGCGTCGATCGTGTGGAAACCCGCCCGCCGCAGCCGCGTCAGCAGCTCCAGGCGCAGCAACGCGTCCCGGCCGCCGACCAGCACCGCCCGGTCGTGGTCCTCCAGGCCCGCCGCGGCCGCCGTGCAGCCGTGCAGGCCCAGCGCGTGCGAGGCACCCGACACCAGCTGCCGCGCCACCCGGTCGTCGCAGTTCGACGACGTCACGTGCAGCTCGTCGTTCGAGGCCGTGCGCAGGCCCTCGAACATCCAGTAGTCGTGGGTCTGGCCGATCGGCACCCGCGTGGAGGGGTGGTAGCCCGCGATCGCGAGGCACAGTTCCGAGGTGCCGACCTCGATGCCGCCGCCGTGCGGGGCGAGTACGACCGACGGGGTCCGGGGCCGGTGCCGCTTGAAGCGACGCCGGTAATCCACCCGTTCCACCAGTCGGGGATCTGCGTAAAGGTCGGAATTGGACGCGTAGACGTCCAGCGCCGTCCACTGGGGCTGCGGTCTCATGGCGGGCGGAAGCCTACCGGGCGTCACCCGGACGGCCGCCGCCCGCCGGGGTGCGTCAGGCGTCGATCTGGCGCGGCGCGTCCTCGCCCGCGGAGATCGCGATCTTGCGGGGCTTCGCGCGTTCCGCGATCGGAATCCGCAGCGTCAGCACACCCGCGTCGTACTTGGCGTCGATGTGGTCGGTGTCGAGCGAGTCGCCCAGGAACAGCTGCCGCGAGAACACGCCCAGCGGCCGTTCCGACACCTGCATCTCGACGTCCTTGCCCACCGGCCGGCGCTCCGCCTTCACGGTCAGCACGTTGCGCTCGACGTCGAGGTCGATCGCGTCCGCCGGCACGCCCGGCAGGTCGAACGCCACCACGAACTCGTCACCGTCGCGGTAGGCGTCCATCGGCATCGCCGTCGGCCGCGACCACGTCCCCGCGGACCCCATCACCTGCTGCGTCAGCCGGTCCAGCTCGCGGAACGGGTCAGTGCGCATCAACATCTGACACCTCCAGTCATCACTCGTAGGACTGTCAATGCGCTGCCCCACCGTTGTAGCATGTCGTCGGAACGATGACAAGTCCCCTGCGTCATCGGGAGGATGACATGGCGAACGACTACGACGCGGTCCGGTCCGCGGCCGCGGCGCCCGGTGACGCCACCGAGGTCCTCGCGGCGTTGATGCTGCTCAGGCAGCTGCGCGACGAACTGTCCGGGTGGGAGCCCCAGCTCATCGAGGCCGCACGCGCGCTGGGCACGAGCTGGGCCGACCTCGCCCCGGCCCTCGGCGTCGCCAGCCGCCAGGCCGCCGAGAAGCGCTACCTGCGCGTGCGCCGCACAGGCGAGGGCGGCACCGGCGACGAACGCGTGCAGGCCGAACGCGACCGGCGCGCGGGAGACAAGGCCGTCACCGCGTGGGCGCAGCAGAACGCCGCCGTGCTGCGGAACCTGGCCGCCCAGGTGGGCCCGCACGACCCCGCCGTGCAACAGGCGCTCGCCGGCGAGGACGCGGCCGGCCTGCTCGGCCCTCTCGCGCAGGCCGGGCCCGGCCTGCGCGACGGGCAGCCCGGCCTCGCGCGGCAGATCGCCGACATCAGCCGGCACACCGACCAGCTGCGGGCCGACGCGCTAGAGCAGCGTCAGCCTCGCGGCTGAGGCGTCCAGCTCCGCGGTCACCCCCAGCGGCAACGACCACGAGCCCGCGCAGTGCCCGAACCCGAAATCCCCCAGGATCGGCACACCCAGCCCCGACAGCCGGTCCGCCAGCACCGCCGACACGTCACCGCAGTCCGTCCACGACCCCAGCACGATGCCCGACACCGGCTCGAACCAGCCCGCCCGCAACAGCTGCGTCAGGATCCGGTCCAGCCGGTAGGGCTCCTCACCGATGTCCTCCAGCAACGCGATCGCGCCCGGCACCGGCGGCGCCCACCGCGGCCCGCCGATCGAGGCCGCCAGCAACGCCGCGTTCCCGCCCGTCAGCACCCCGCGCGCCGTGCCCGCCACCACCGGCGTTCCCGCCGTCCACGACCGCGTGCCCGTGAACAGCACCTCGCGCAGCCGAGCCTGGGCAAGCGGATCGTCGACGAAGTCCGAGGTGCCCGGCATCGGCCCGAACACCGTGGACTGACCCACCGCGTTCAGCTCGGTGTGCAGCACCGTCACGTCCGACGAACCCACGAACACCCGCGGCGGCAGGTCCTTCCACGGCACCAGGTCCGTCATCCGCAGACACCCGTAGCCGCCGCGCACGCTGAACACCGCCGCCACGTCCGAACACCACGCCGCCACGAACTCCGCCGCCCGCGCCTCGTCGGACCCCGCCAGGTACGGCAACGACCACGGCCGCACCACCGGTGCGGTGACCTCCAGGCCCCACGACCGCAGCACCTCCGCGCCCGCGGTGATCCTCGAAGCCAGGGCCGGGCCGGCCGGTGACACCAGCGCGACCCGATCCCCGGCGCACAGCAGACTCACTCCGACAGGTCCAGCACCGGCACACCCGGAGGCACGAACCCGAACGCCTGCCCGTAGAACGACAGCTCCGCCTCCAGCGCCGTCTTGATGTTCTCGGCCATCCGGAACCCGTGCTGCTCACCCTCGAACCTCAGGTACGCGTGCGGAATGCCCGACCCGGCCAGGTCCGCGGCGAACCGGTCCGCCTGCTCCGGCGGGCAGATCTCGTCCTCCAGGCCCTGCAACAGCAGCACCGGCCCCGACACCTGACGCGCCTTCGTCGACGGCGACCGGTCCCGATAGCGGTCCGCGGCCTCCGGCAGCGTCCCGACCAGGCCCTCGACGTAGCGCGACTCGAAGTCGTGCGTCTCGCCGCCCTCCGACGTCCACCCCGCCAGATCCAGGATCGGGAACGCGACCATGCCGCACCGGTACACGTCCGTGGACGTCAGCGACGCCGCCGACGTCCAGCCGCCCGCCGAACCACCGCGGATCCCCAACCGCTTCGGGTCCGCCGTGCCCTCCGCGGCCAGCTGCTGGGCGACGAACGCGCAGTCCTGCACGTCCACCACACCCCACTGCTCGCGCAGCCGCTCGCGGAACGCCCGCCCGTAGCCGGTCGACCCGCCGTAGTTCACCGCCACCACACCGATACCGCGGCTGGTCAGGTAGGCGATGTCGCTGTCGAGCTTGGGCAGCGCACGCCCCGTCGGCCCGCCGTGCACATGCACCACGTACGGCGGCAACTCACCCTCGGGGCCCGCGAAATCCGGGTTCGACGGCGCGTACACGTACGCCGGGATCTCACCGAACACGCGTTCCACCGGCACCGGCAGGTACGCGGCCTCCGGGGACTCCTCCCCGCCGGTCAGGTAGGTCAGCTCACCGTTGGACAGGTCCAGGCGCACCACGGCGAAGTCCGACGTCGGCCCCGCCGCCGCGCAGACCACCACGCCGTCGCGCACCGACAGGTCCGGCACCCACGTCGGCAGGTCGGTCTGCACGTCGGTCACCGTCGCGGACCGCTCGTCGAGCACCGCCAGCTGCCCCGAGCGCACCACCAGGTAACGGCCCGGCGAGAGCGTCGCGAACCAGCGGTTGCCCAGCCGCCACATCGGCCCGCCCAGCTCCTCCTCGCACGGCGCCAGGTTCTTGCGCGTGCCGTCGGGGGAGACGCGGAACAGGTTCCACCAGCCGTCCGGGTCGGTCAGCGCCAGCAGGTGCTCGCCCTCCCACTCGAACTGGCACACCGCCTCCGTCGTCGACCCCGCGACCACCTCGTGGGTGGACGAACCGACCTCGGCGACGCACAGCTCGGTGCCGTCCCACGGCATCTGCGGGTGGTTCCAGCCGATCCACGCGAACCTGGTGCCGTCCGGGCTGATCTTCGGGCCGGTCATGAAGTGGTGCGAGGCGCCCAGCACACGGACCTCGCCCGCCGGGGTGATCGCCACCAGGTCACGGCGCACGTCGGTGCGCGCGTCACCGGTGACGGTCTCCCGCACGCACCACACCTCGCCGTCCGGGCCCGCCGACAGGTCGGAGTAGCGCACCCCGTGGTGCCGCTGCGGTGCCTCGGTCAACGGCTTGGGCTCGGGGGAGTCCGGGTCGAACACGTAGACGCGCTGGTCGGCCCAATGCGTGAACGCCACCCTGTCCGGCGCCAGCACCACGAACGGCCGGCCGCCGTACTCGTGCACCCGGTTGCGGGCGTTCCACGGCGCGGGCAGCACCTCCACACCGTCGCGCACCAACGCCACCCTGCCGCCCTCGGCAGGCCGGCTCTCCGCCCACCACACCTGCTCGCCGTGCAGGTCGGCCCACTGGAACCCACCTCCCGGTTTCGAGGTGTCGCCGGCGCTGATCGGCGAGGTCCAGGTCCCGTACGAAGCGATCTTCACCACAGCCCGACCCTATACGCGGAGTGTTTGGTGGGGGAGGACCTGCCGACGATCTCCGCGTGGCCTAGGGTCGTATCTGCCATGGCTCGCGTCATTCACGTATTCCGCGCACCCGACCGGTTCATCGCAGGAACCGTCGGGCAGCCCGGCGACCGCACCTTCTACCTGCAGGCCTCCGAGCAGAGCAGGTTGATCAGCGTCGCCCTGGAAAAGCAGCAGGTCCAGGTCCTCGCCGAGCGCATCGGCTCGTTGCTCGAGGAGGTGTATCGCCGCTTCGGCACCGACGTGCCCGACGACGCCCCGCCCGACGACCTCGACACCCAGCCCCTCGACGTGCCCGTCGAGGAGGAGTTCCGCGTCGGCACCATGGGGCTGGGCTGGGACGCCGAGTCCAAGGCGGTCGTCATCGAGCTCCTCGCGGTCTCCGAGGAGGAGGTCGACGAGGCCGTCGTGCTCGACGACACCGAGGAAGGCCCCGACGCCGTGCGGGTCTTCCTGTCCCCGTCCGCCGCCCGCGCCTTCGCCGAACGCGCCGACCGCGTCGTCAACGCCGGCCGCAAGCCCTGCCCGCTGTGCAACGAACCGCTCGACGCGGACGGCCACATCTGCCCCCGGCAGAACGGCTACCGCCGCACCGAAGAAGACTGACGTGGACACCTCGGCGGCCCTGCGGTTGCTCGAACACGGCCGCATCGAGGTCGAAGGCCGCCTGGTCGACGCCTCCAACGCGACCTTGTTCTGCAAGATCTCGCTGGACGGCGTCGACGCCCAGTGCGTCTACAAACCCGTGCGAGGCGAACGGCCGCTGTGGGACTTCCCCGACGGCACGCTCGCCGGCCGCGAGGTGGCCACCTACCTGATCTCCGCCGCGTCGGGCATCGGCATCGTGCCGCCCACCGTGCTGCGCCCGGGCCCGTTCGGCACCGGCATGGTCCAGCTCTGGATCGAGACCCGCGAAGAAGACGAACTCGTCGACATCATCGGCGTCGACGACGTCAAACCCGGCTGGATCCCCGTCTTCCACGCCCACGACCGCTTCGGCGACCCGGCCGTCCTCGTGCACGCCGACCACCCCCGCATCGCCGAGATGTCCGCCTTCGACGTCGTCGTCAACAACGCCGACCGCAAGGGCGGCCACGTCCTGCACGCGCTCGACGGCGCCGTGTACGGCGTCGACCACGGCATCTGCCTGCACACCGAACCCAAACTCCGCACCGTGCTGTGGGGCTGGGCCCGCGAACCCCTCCCCGAGCACGTCGTCGAGTCGCTGCGCCGCCTGAGATCCGAGCTCGACGGAACCCTGGGGGAGTCGCTGCACGACCACCTCACCCGCGCCGAAGTCCGCGCCGTCGGGGAACGGGTCGACAAGCTGCTGGCCGCCGGTGTCTACCCCGAACCGTCCGGCGACTGGCCCGCCATTCCCTGGCCCGCGTTCTAGCTCACTTGCCGGTAAATCGCGGTGATCCGCTCGCGCGGCGTCACTACGCTCGGCGACCATGCAGTTGATCAACCCGCCCAAACCCCGCCCCGGCGACCGCGTCGCGATCGTCTCCCCGGCCTCCGGCGTGGCGGGCCTGTTCCCCCAGCCCCACGAACTGGGCCTCAAGCGCCTCGAACACGACTTCGGCCTCGTCCCGGTCGAGTACCCGGCCACCCGCAAGATGGGCTCGACCCCGCGGGAACGGGCGGCCGACCTGCACGCGGCGTTCGCCGACCCGGACATCAAGGCCGTGATCGCCACGATCGGCGGCGACGACCAGATCACCGTCCTCCCGCACCTCGACGAGGACCTGATCAAGGCCAACCCCAAGCCGTTCTTCGGGCACAGCGACAACACCAACCTGCTGACGTGGCTCGCCAACCGCGGCATCACCGGCTTCTACGGCGGCAGCGTCATGGTCCAGTTCGGCCGGCCCGGCGCGATGCACCCGGCCACCGCGGACTCGCTGCGGGCCGCGCTGTTCACGCCGGGGGAGTACCGGCTCACCGAGTCCACGGCCTACGGCGACCAGGACGGTGCTTGGGACGACCCGCGCACCTTCGACGCCGAACCCGTCCTCGAACCGGGCGGCGGCTGGATCTGGCACCAGCCCCACAGCACCGTGAAAGGCCGGTCGTGGGGCGGCAACCTGGAGATCCTGTCGTGGCTGATGATGGCCGGCCGGGAGATCAACGCGCCCGAGCACTACGACGGCATGGTGCTGTTCTTCGAGACCAGTGAGGAGATGCCGTCCGCGACCGAGGTGTACCGGATCCTGCGCAACATCGGTGAACGCGGCCTGCTGGGGCGGTTCGCGGCCGTGCTCGTCGGGCGCGCCAAGGCGTGGTCGTTCACCGACCAGGACACCGGCCGCGCCGCCTACACCACCGCGCAGCGCGAGGCGGTCCTGAAGGCGTTCGCGCAGTACGCGCCCGGCACGATGATCGTGTTCGACGTCGACCTCGGCCACACCGACCCGCAGCTCGTCATCCCCGTCGGCGGCACCGTCGAGGTCGACGGCCCGGCCCGCACGATCACCGTCACCTACTGACGGTGGCGGTCATCGGTGAACTATTCCTTGCCCATTGACATCTTCCAATTGAGACAGCCCTGGGGTTTGACGGCGGATCATCGTGCCCCTATCTTCTTGAAGGCGTTCTGACCTGCATAAACATTCAAATCATGAATGCGGGACACGGGTGACATGACCTATTTCGAACGAATCGTCGTGGTGGGTGCCGCCGATCTCGGCGCCTGGGCGGCCACATGCCTCGCACGCCGGTTCGGACCCGTTCACCTGATCGGACCCGGTGCCGAGACGCTGGCCGACATCGGCGTCCGGCGCTACCCGCACGCGGTCGTGCGCGACCTCGACCTCGACACCCCCGCCGTCATCGTCGACAACGACGGCGGACGGCTGCAGCGCCTGGTGTGCGACCGGCTGCTCATCGCCGGGTGGCCCGTGCCGTTGCTGCCGGTCAACAGGTGGGTCGTCGACGGCAAGGTCGTCGTCGCCGGCGACGAGGCGGACCTGCGGCTGCTCTCCACGTGCTTCGACGCCAACGGACTGTGGCGCCCGGCGCTGGCGGACTACCAGTTCCGCCGCGAAACGGGAGCGAACTCGCTAATCTGAGTGGAGTGATCGACGACGAGGACAGAACCCGGCTGATCCGACGTTTCGGCGCTGATGTGACGGGCTGGATCGACGCGCTGCCCGACCTGGTCGCCACGCTCACCGCCCGCTGGGGCCTCACGCTCCTGCACCACATGCCCGGCGGCACCGGCACCACGTTCCTGTGCACCAACGCCGTCCTCAAACTCACCCCGGACCACGACATCGCCGTGCACGAGGCACGGGCACTGACCGCCTGGGCCCACACGCCCGCCATGGTCGACCTCCTCGACGCCGACCTCAGCCGCGGCGCGCTGCTGCTGCAACCGATCCGGCCCGGCACCCCCGCCACCGCCCCCGCGACGGTCGTCCCGCACCTGCACGAGGCGAAGCCCGCGGGGTTCCCGCCGCTCAAAGCACGCGTCGACTTCCTGTTCGAGACCGTGCTCACCCGCCGGACCGGCACCTACTACGCCACCGAACACCACCGCGCCCGCAAACTCGCCGGCGACAACGTCAAACCCGTGCTGCTGCACGGCGACATGCACCCCGGCAACGTCCTGCAAGGCCCGGACGGACCGGTCGCGATCGACCCGCGGGCCTGCGTCGGCGACCCGGCGATCGACTGGCTCGACTTCGTGCACGGCGGACACGACCTGCACGGCGCCGATGTGGACCTCGACCGCGTCCACGAGTGGCTCACCGCCTTCAAACCGTTCTACGGCTAACCTTGCGAGCCGTGCGTTCCCACGACTACGGCCGCGACATCCTCTCGACCCCGAAGCGCAAGAAGGTCCCCGAGATCGCGGCCGAACCCGGCCTCGTCGTCGAGGACCCCGCCAGCGGCTTCTGCGGGGCCGTCGTGAAGTTCGAGTACGGCCAGGTCGTCCTGGAGGACCGCCACGGCCGCCACCGCCTGTTCCCGCTGCGCCCCGCCGGGTTCCTCGTCGACGGACACCCCGTCACCCTGGTCAAGCCCGCACCGCAGGCGCCCAAGCAGAAGATCACCGCGTCCGGCTCGGTCAAGGTCGAAGGCCTGCGCGCCCAGACCGCCAAGGCCAGCCGCATCTGGGTCGAGGGCAAGCACGACGCCGAGCTCGTCGAACGCGTCTGGGGCCACGACCTGCGCGTCGAAGGCATCGTCGTGGAACCCCTGCACGGCGTCGACGAACTCCCGCAGCGCATCGCCGAGTTCGGCACCGCGCCCCACCGCCGCCTCGGCGTCCTGGTCGACCACCTCGTCGCCAACTCCAAGGAACAGCGCGTCGTCGATCAGATCCGCGACGACAACGTGCTGGTCACCGGCCACCCCTACGTCGACATCTGGCAGGCCGTGAAGCCCCAGGCCGTCAAGATCAAGGCCTGGCCCGTCGTGCCGCGCGGCGTCGACTGGAAGACCGGCGTGTGCGCCCAGCTGGGCTGGGGTGAGACGTGGGAGGGCTGGCAGCGCGTCCTCGGTGCGGTCTCCAGCTACCGCGACATCGAGTCCGACCTGCTCGGCGCCGTCGAACGGCTCATCGACTTCGTCACCGTCCCCCAGGACTGACCGCGCCTCAGCCGGAGCGGCGCTGGCGAGTCCACGCGATGAGGTTCACACCGAGCGCACCGACCGCCACGACGCCCAGCATCACGCCCAGCACCCAGAACACCTGGTCGTTGTCGGCCAGCGCGGAGTCCACGACCCGCCCGTCACGCAGGTCGTAGCGCACGGTCACGCGTGTACCTGGCTGGTGGGCGGACCCGTTCTCCGACAACGTCTCGACCTGCTTCGAGCCGTCGGGCAGCGAGTACTCGACCTTCACCGAGACGCTCTTGCCGGACTTCAGCCGCTCCAGCACCGTCGCCTCGGAACTGGCCCAGGACCGCTGCTCGGCCGAGGACTGCAACACGATCACCAGCCCCACCACCGCGCCCGCGAGCACGAGCCCGGACACGAACCGGCCCGTGCGGGACCTCACCGACTTCGCCATCACGCCTCCTTCGCCCAGAACATCTGCCGTTGATCGATTTCGTTACGGTCCGGGGCCCAGCACGGTGAATCTCGGACCCCGGTGCTCCCCGTTGGTGTATGCATGGGCCATGGCCGCCCTGATCTGGCTGATCGTCGGGATACTGCTCGTCGTCGCCGAGGTTCTCTCCGGTGACTTCGTGCTGGTCATGCTCGGCGCCGCCGCGCTGGCCGCGGCAGGCGTGTCCGTACTGGGTGTTCCCGACCTGGTGAGCGTGCTCGTCTTCGCGGCCTCGTCGGTGGGCCTGATCGTCGCGGCCCGGCCGCTGCTCAAGAAGCGGCTGCAGCTCGGCTCCGGCATCCGGATGCACCACGAGGCACTGCTGGGCGGCAGGGCCGTCGCGGTGACGCAGGTGACCGAGCACGGCGGGCAGGTCAAGATCGGCGGCGACACCTGGAGCGCACGCACCCTCGACGGGTCCGTGGTCGAAGAAGGCGAAGCCGTCACCGTTGTCGAGATCTCGGGCGCCGTCGCCGTGGTGATAGCCGCGATGTGAGCGCCCGCAGGAGGGTGTGAACCGAGTTGGACCCGATCACCGCTGTGATCGCCGCCGTCATCGCGATCTTCGTGCTGACCATCGCCGTCAAATCCGTGCTGGTCATCCCGCAGGCGCAGGCCGCCGTCATCGAACGCCTCGGCCGCTACCGCAACACCGCGGCACCCGGCCTGAACATCATGGTCCCGTTCATCGACAAGGTGCGCGCCCGCATCGACCTGCGCGAGCAGGTCGTGTCGTTCCCGCCCCAGCCGGTGATCACCCAGGACAACCTGACCGTGTCCATCGACACCGTCGTGTACTTCCAGGTCACCGAACCGCGCTCCGCGGTGTACGAGATCTCCAACTACATCGTCGGTGTCGAGCAGCTCACCATCACGACGCTGCGCAACCTCGTCGGTGGCATGAGCCTCGAAGAGACGCTGACCTCGCGTGACCACATCAACGGTCAGCTGCGCGGGGTGCTCGACGAGGCCACCGGCCGCTGGGGCCTGCGCGTCGCCCGCGTCGAGCTCAAGTCCATCGACCCGCCGCCCTCCATCCAGGACTCGATGGAGAAGCAGATGCGCGCCGACCGCGAGAAGCGCGCCATGATCCTCACCGCCGAGGGCCAGCGCGAGTCGTCGATCAAGACCGCGGAAGGCCAGAAGCAGTCGCAGATCCTCGCCGCCGAGGGTGGCAAGCAGGCCGCGATCCTGTCCGCCGAGGGTGAGCGGCAGTCGCAGATCCTGCGGGCGCAGGGTGAACGTGCCGCCCGCTACCTGCAGGCGCAGGGTCAGGCCAAGGCCATCGAGAAGGTGTTCGCCGCGATCAAGGCGGGCAAGCCCACGCCGGAGGTGCTGGCCTACCAGTACCTGCAGACGCTGCCGCAGATGGCGCAGGGCGACGCGAACAAGGTCTGGATGATCCCGTCCGACTACGGCAAGGCCCTCGAGGGGTTCGCCCGCATGCTGGGCGCACCCGGCGACGACGGCGTGTTCCGCTACGAGCCCCCGGCCACCGACGAGGGTGAGACCTCACGCCCGGAGGACGAGGACGAGTCGGTCGCCGCCTGGTTCGACCTCAAGTCCGACCCGAAGGTCGCCGAGGCCGTCGCCGCCGCGGAGGCGGTGGCACGTCAGGAGGTGCCCGGTCCGCTCAGCGGCATGCCGCGTCCGGTCGCCGGCACCTCGCCGCTGCCGGAACTGGCCGGGTCCGACTTCGAGACCGAGCAGCCCCGGTCGCTGCACCAGCCGGGCGACCAGGTCTGACCGAACGACACACCGAGCGGCCCATCCCGATCACCGGGGTGGGCTGCTCAGTCGTCTCACCAGCGAAAACAGAAACTTCTGAGAAAATTCCGCGTCGTGTGTCGATCGAACACCCCGCCCGTTCGACCTGAGCGTGAAAGGGTCCACAACGGACCCGCACGAACCCACTGGGAGAGATCGAAATGAAGTTCATGCTGATCTGGCGCGTGACCTCCGACGAGGCCTGGGGCAACCTCGGTGAGATCGACTTCGACCAGATGCTCGAGAGCGTCGGCAAGTTCAACGAGGAGCTGATCGAGGCCGGGGTCCTGATCGCCGCCGAGGGTCTCGCCCCCGCCGAGGAGGGCGTGGTCGTCGACTTCTCCTCCGAGCCGCCCGTGGTCACCGACGGCCCGTACGGGGAGACCAAGGAGCTGTTCAACGGCTTCTACCTGATCAACGTCCCCACCATCCAGGACGCCGTCGAGTGGGCCAAGCGCACGCCGATGACCGCGGCCGGGTTCAAGACCGAGATCCGCCGCGTGCCCACGATCGACGAGTTCCCGCAGGACAACGAGTGGATCAAGAAGGAACGGGCCTGGCGCGAGTCCACCGGCCAGCTCTGACCCACCGCGTCTGATCTATTTTGAGCAGCATGAGCGACCCCACGGGACGCAAGGCCGTAGCGGCGGTGTGGCGCATCGACTCCGCGAGGATCATCGGTGCGCTCACCCGCTACACCGGCGACTTCGCGCTGGCCGAGGACCTGGCGCAGGAGGCACTGGCCGAGGCGCTGGTGACCTGGCCGCGCGAGGGCGTGCCGAACAACCCGGCGGGCTGGCTGCTCACCGTGGGCCGGCGCCGGGCGATCGACGCGTTCCGCCGCCGCAGCGCCCGTGACGAGAAGTACGCCGCGATGGCGCACCACCTGCCCGAGGGCGGTGCGCTGACCGGCGCCGATCCCGGACCCGCGCCCGACGACGTGCTGTGGGACCCGGACCAGATCGACGACGACACCCTCGCGCTCATGTTCACCTCCTGTCACCCGGTGCTGTCCCGCGAGGCCGGGGTGGCGCTGACGTTGCGCGTGATCGGCGGTCTGACCAGCGACGAGATCGCCCGCGCGTTCCTGGTGCCGACGGCGACCGTGCAGGCCCGCATCACCCGCGCGAAGAAGACCCTCGGCGCCGCCGGTGTGCCGTTCGAGGTGCCGCCGGTCGCGCAGCGGCCCCCGCGCCTGGCGCAGGTCCTCAGCGTCGTCTACCTGATCTTCACCGAGGGCTCGTCGGCGAGCTCGGGTGACGAGGTCATCCGCTTCGACCTGGCCGGGGAGGCGCAACGGCTCGCCCGGATCCTGTCGCGGCTGATGCCGGAGGAACCCGAGGTCCACAGCCTGCTCGCCCTGCTCGAGCTCACCGCCGCCCGTTTCCCGGCGCGGCGTGGCCCCGACGGCGAGACCGTGCTGCTGGAGGACCAGGACCGGCGCCGCTGGGACCGTTCCGCCATCGCCCGCGGCCGTGCCGCGCTCGCGAAGGCCGCCGACGCCGGCCGCGGGTACGGCTACTACGGGCTGCAGGCCGCGATCGCCGAGTGCCACGCGCTGGCGTCGTCGGTCGAGGACACGAACTGGGGCCGCATCGTCGCTCTCTACGACGGCCTGGGCCGTCTCGCGCCGTCGCCGGTCGTGGACCTCAACCGGGCCGTCGCCGTCTCGATGGCCCAGGGGCCCGCCGCCGCCCTGCCGCTCGTCGACGCGCTGGCGTCGGCCGACGCGTTCAAGGACTCGCACCAGCTACCGGGTGTGCGCGGAGAGTTGCTGCGGCGCCTCGGCCGGCTCGACGAGGCCCGCACCGAGCTTGAGCAGGCAATTCGATTGTGCGGCAATGAACGCGAACGGGCCGTGCTGACGCGGAAGCTGGCGGAACTGTCCCCGTCTGACCACCTAGGGTGAACCTTAAATCCTTAGGGCTACATCGGTAGCACTCGACCGGGTGACGCGGGAATGATGTTGCGATGGACTCGCTGCCCGCCACCGTGGCCTCCGCGCTCGTCGAGGCCGACAGCGAGACCACCGACTGGCCGGCGCGCTGGCAGGCGCTGACCGCCGTGTCGGTCGAACTGCAGTCGTTGCTCGTCACCGATCCCGGCCCGCGGCTGGTCGCGTTGATAGAGGAGATCGTCACCCAGCTCGCCGACGGCGTCGCGACCAGCAGGCGTCATCGCGTCGAACTCGCCGAGCTGGCCCACCGCGTCCTGACCATCCACGCCCGCGCGTGCGCCGAGACCGGCACCGAGCCGGGGCGCCTGGCCGACTGGCTGCTCGACCTGCAGCTGCAGCACCCCGACGCGCCCGACGTGAGCCTCGCCGCCTACGCCGAAGCCCTCGACGACGACGGTCTCGCCCGCTACCGGGAGCGGGCGGTGCAGTTGTTCGAACCGCTGCCGGTGATCGGGTTCGGCGAGACAGGCCGCTACGACCGCGCCCGCTGGGCGTTGCTGCGCGTCATGGAGGAGCTCGCCGAGTACACCGAGGACGTCGATCTGCAGCTGCTCGTGCTGTCCAAGGACCTCTCCTCGGGCTGGCACTACCTGCAGGTCGCGACCGTGCTGCGGGACAACGGCCGTTCGGACGAGGCACTGGAGTGGGTGGAACGCGGGCTGCGCGCGGTCGGCGGGCGTGGCGCGTCGTTGCGGCTGATCGACCTCGCGGTGGAGGAACACCTGCGCCGGGGCGCACCGCAACGCGCGCTGGAGGTCTGCCGGGAGGCGTTCTTCGCACGGCCCAACCTCGACGTGTACCTCAAGATCCGGGCGCTGGTCGTGTACACCGACGAATGGCCGCCGTTGCGCGCGGAGCTGGTGCAGCACCTGGTGCAGGACGGCAGCCGCCTCGCCGTGGAGGTGTACCGGCGCATCGTGGAGGTCGAGCTCGCCCGGCGGGGGATCGAGGAGCAGGACCTCGTCATGGATCTGCTGGAACAACTACGCGGCCTGCAGCCCGACGCGTTCGCCGACTACCTGGACCACATCAAGTCGCGGCACGTGGCGGACCGGGAACTGCTCGACGAGTTGTCCAAGCGCGGATTCTGACCGTTCCCGGTTCGGATAGTCCGTTCTCGTAATATCCTAGTTCGCATGATCGAGGCCGGAGGGGACCCGGTCCGCCCACGGCCGGGCGCGCTCCAGCTGGGCGGACACCGACAGCAGCGTGCACTCGTCGTGTTGGCGGCCCACGAGCTGCACCGCCAGCGGCAGGCCCGCCGACGTGCGGCCGGCCGGAACCGAGGCGGCGGGGTTGCCGACGATGTTCCACAGCGGCAGGAACGTCGTGTAGTGCGCGGCCGCGAGCAGCGCCGTGACGACGTTGCGGCCGTCCCACTCGCCCACGCGGATCGGCGGGCGGGTCAGCGCCGGGGTGAGCAGCACGTCGATCGAGGCGAACACCCGGTTCGCGTACGCGGTGAGCGCCGCGTCGTCCTTGGCCGCCCACCGCACGACACCGCGCGGCAGGCGCCGCCCCAGCTCGCCGACCGCGCGCGTGCGGGGCTCGAGCAGGTCCGGGAACTCCATGTCCGTGCGCGCCAGGTAGGCGTTGTGCACGTAGCGGGCGGCGAACTGCGTGGAGGCGGTGACGTCGCGCATCGGCGGGTCGAGCCGCACGACGTCGTGACCGAGGTCGGTGAGCAGCGCGGCGGTGTCCTGCACGGCGTCGCGGACCTCGTCGGCGATCGGGATGCCCGGACCCCACGGCCGCAGCGACACCCCGATCCGCAGCCGGCCCGGATCCGTGCGCGCCGCCTGCGTGAAGCTCATGCGCGGAGGATGCGCGACGTGCGCGTCACCGGGGGCGGCGCCGTGGATCTGGTCGGCGACCAGCGCCCAGTCCAGCACCGTGCGGGTGATCGGCCCCGCAACGACGAGACCACCCCACACCTGCGGCTCCGGCGCCAGCGAGATCCGGCCGCGCTGGGGCTTGAGCCCGAACAGGCCCGTCACGGCCGACGGGATGCGGATCGACCCGGCGCCGTCGGTGCCGATCGCGGCCGCGGCCAGTCCCGCCGCCACCGCCGCGGCCGAACCGCCGGGGGAGTGCGTGAGCGACCACGGGTTGCGCGTCGGGCCCGCCCAGGAGCTCTCGGTGAAGGGCCACAGGCCCAGTTCCGGCATGCGGGTGCGGCCGATGATCACCGCACCGGCCGCGCGCAGCCGCGTGACGATCGCGGCGTCCGCCGGCTGCGGGGTGCGCGCGGCGTTCGTGCCCTTGGTGGTGGGCAGGCCCGCCAGCGCGATGTCCTCCTTGACCGCGATCGGCACCCCCAGCAGGGGCAGGTCCTCGCCCGCGGACCTGCGCGCGTCGGCCTGTTCGGCCTCCGCGAGGGCCTGGTCGGCGAAGACCAGCCGGAACGCGTTGAGCCGCGGATCGATCCGCTCGATGCGGCGCAGGTGCTCGGCGAGCAGGTCGCGGGCGGTCACCTCACCGGACCGCACGGCGTGTGCCTGCCTGGCCACCCCGCCGAAACACAGCTCCGTCAGCTCCATGAACCGACCCTAAGCGCCCACAGCTGATCTACGGAATGGGAGTAGCGCACATGAGAGTCCTCGCGATCGCGGCCGCCGCACTCGTCGCCCTGAGCACCCTGGTGGCCCCGGCCTACGCCGCCGGAGCGCCCATCTACCGCTACGAGATCATCAACCGCGCCAACAGCTGGCTGACGGCGAACAACGGCACCCGCGTGCCCTACGACCAGAACCGCAAGTGGACCGACGGCTACCGCATGGACTGCTCCGGCTACGCCTCGATGGCCGCGCGCCTGGACAAGGTCCCGGACGCGCCCAACACCCAGGCGCTCATCACCACCACCTGGACGTCCCCCATCGCGATGAGCGAGCTCAAGCGCGGCGACCTGGTCATCGACGCGATCGGTGACGGCGACAACCGCCACGTCGTGATCTTCGACCGGTGGACTGACTCGACCAGGACCCGCTACTTCGCCTACGAGCAGCGCGGCGGCTGGGGCACCGACTGGCGCAGCCACACCTACGGGCTGGAGGCGAACTCCGAGTACAAGGCCCGCCGCCTGCTCAACGTCATCGACAAGTGAGCCCGCCGGGCCCAGGTCCCGCTGATCGGGCTCACGCGGGCTGGGCCCGGCTGCGGTGGTTCGCGACGGCGACGCGGTTGGCGCACTTGGTCGAGCAGAACCGCCGCCTGCCGTTGCGGCTGGTGTCCACGAACACCGTGTCGCAGCCGTCGCGGCCGCACGAGCCGATGCGCCCCGCGTCCTCGCAGAACAACGCCGCCATGCCCGCCGCCGTGTACGCCTTGAGCCGCACGTCGGTCGGCGCGTCCTCGCGGGCGTAGTGCAGGTGCGGGGCGCGCCCGTCGTGCGTGGAGATGTAGTGCGTGGTCGAGGACTGGGCCAGCAGGTCGTTGAGCAGCTCGACCGCGGGCGCGCGGAACACCTGGCGCAGCCGTTCGATCCAGTCTCGTACGTCACGTTCCTGCCGTGCGTCGAGCGAGCCCAGGGGCTTGTAGTCCGACGCTTTCAGCACGTCCAGCAGGTGCGTGGCGGGGTCGGCGTTGACCAGGGTCGCGGCGAGTTCGGCAGCCGTCCCGCCGTAAGGGTTGAAATGCACTAGACCATGACATCAGGCTTGGCTCATGATCGCCACCTGCCCTGCCTGCCACTGGTCGTCCACCTCCGCCGTCTCCTCGCACGGTGCCGTCGCCTACGTCCGCTGCGTCTGCGGCCTGTTCCTCGTGCTCGAACGCGGCGTCGTCATCGCGACGGCCGGGACCAGCACTTTCGCCCCGATTCACCACACCCGTGGTGATCTTGCTAGTGTCCCGGACCGTGAGCCGTCGTGATCTGCTGTGCGACACCGCGATCCAGATCCTCGCGGTGGAAGGCGGCCGCGGCCTGACCCACCGCGCGATCGACCGCGAGGCCGGCGTCCCCATCGGCACCACCAAGAACTACTTCCCGACCCGCGAGGCCGTCCTCACCGCCTGCGCCGCCCGCATGACCTCGCTGCACCGCGCCGCCGTGCAACGCCTGCGCGAGACGACCCCGGCCGACATCAGCGCCATCGACGTCGCCGAGCTCTACCCGGCCCTGCTGCGCCGCGCGGTCGCCGACGACCCGACGCAGATGCTCGCGATGGTCGAGCTGTACCTGGAGGCGGTCCGCCGCCCCGGTGTGCGCGAGGCGCTGTCGGGCATGGTCCTCGCGAACGCCGAGGCCGCCGCCGCGCTGCAGCAGGCGGCCGGCCTGCCCTCGACGGTGCGCGACACGGGCCTGCTCGACGCCTACTTCCTCGGTGTGGCGATCTCGCTGCTCGCGCTGCCGGCGGAGACGCTGCAGACCGTCGGCCTGGACGACCCGTACGCGCTGGGCATCGGCGTGTTCTCCGCGACCGCGCCTAGCGCCGGCCCGTCACCAGGACGGAGACCAGCAGAATCAGGCTGATCACCGCCGGCGTTGCGCACGCCACCGCGGGCTGGGCCAGTTCGAGGGGTTCACCGCTTTTCTGCGCGACGATCGCCCAGGTCGCGACACTGCCGCACACGAGCGTGATACCGCCCAGGACAGCCGCCGCGCGCCTCTTGTGCTTCTTGCGCACCGGCTCACGCTGGGCGTCCGCGCCGTGGGTGGTCAGAGCCGCGACGATGGCACGACTGTTCTCGGTGCGCCCGCTGACGTGCAGGAGCTGCCCGTCGGTGAACCGGACCGTGCAGCTGGAACCGTCGTAGGAGTACTCCTGGGGCTCGTTGATGTCGAGGGCCGCCACCTGATCCCACGCCCACGACCGCTTCACGCCACCGAGGACGTGCGCGATGCCGTCGTCGTCGAGTTCGATCAACTCGGGCTTGCCCGGTGTGCTCAGCAGGAGCACCGCGGAAGGCGCGAAGAGCAGCAGCGGGATCACGGCGAAGACCAGCCCGTCCTCGGCGCCGCCGAGGTCGACCACGAACCCCGCGGCCGTCAGCGCGGCACACGCGAGCGCCATGATCGACATCACCACGCCCAGGACGCGTCTCCGGTCAGCGGGGACCGTGTGCGTGCTCTGCATCCGATCAACCTACGTCCAGCGCCGCCCTCAGCCTGGCGTAGGTCTGCTCGGCGTCACCCGTGGCGTCGAGGACGGTCGCGGCCGGAGTGAGGTAGGTGGTGATGCGGTCGTGGCTCTGCCGGATCACGTCCACGCCGCCGAGCGCATCGACGACGTGGTCGATGTGGTGTTCCCGCCGCCGGTACCGGTCGATCGCCATCTCGGGCGGGGCGAGCAGCACGAACTCCAGGTAGTCCGCGCCCGCGGACTTGGCCGCCGCGGCGAACTTGTCGCGTTCGCCTCCGAGCATGATCAGCTGCGGCATCACGACGTCGTGGCCCGAGGCCAGGTGCGTCGCCGCCATGGTGAGCGCGAGTGGCCGCACGAGGTTGACCGCGCCGTGGAAGTCCTCGCGCCAGCCGCCGACGAGCCGGACGATCTCGTCGGCGTCGAGGTCGAGCGTTCCAGGGTGGTCGGCGGCGTAGCGGGCGGCGATCGTGGACTTGCCGACGCCGGTGGGGCCGTTGAGGTGGATCAGCCGAGGCACCCGGCGAGGCTAGCGGCGCGACCTGGCAACGTTCCGGGCCACACCACTAGCGGCAGACCTTCGCCAGCTCGTCGATCGCCGTCGCCACCAGCGCGATCGCGATGTCCGGCGACTTCCCGCAGCTCGCGGGCCGCGGCGGCACCGGCTGCTCGGTCAGCGTCACCCGCCACTCCCGCCCGTCGGCGTGCCGCACGGTCGCGGAGTCCGGGGTCTCGGCGACGACGGTGAGCACGTCGCGGGTCTCGCTGATCTTCTCGCGCACGGCGACCTCGGCGACCTGGCCTCGCGGGGTGAAGCAGGAGCGGCCCCGGCAGCGGTCGGCGACGATGCCCTCCGTGACCACGCGCTGGGCCAACTGGTGGTCGAGTCGTCCGTACAGGTGACCGGTGGGCAGCAGCACCCCGGTGGGCGCGAAGCGGTGGCCGCCGGTGTGGGTGCACTCCCACAGGTTCAGCGCGGTGGCGATCGGGCGGCCGTACAGCGCGCAGCAGACGTCGCGCTTGCTGTTGGTGCAGACCAGCAGCAACGGGTCGTGGACCGGGGTGCCGAACGCGGTGGAGCGGCCCGCGCCCAGTGCCTCGAAGTCGAGTTCGAGGGCTTCCTCCGGCACGGCCAGGTCGGCCTGTTCCAGCCAGGAGGCGCCGGGGCTCGCTGAGGCCAGGTACAGGCGGCGGGTCGCGGGGACGTGGTCGTCGGCGTGCCTGCCGGGGCGGCGGATCAGCAGGATGCGCACACCCGTGCCGGCGGCGCGGCGCTGCAGTTCGGCGCCCAGTTCGGGGTCGAGGTGGCTCTCGGTCAGGGCGTCACGGCCCCACGGGCCCGGCTGTTCCAGGCACAGCCACGCCGTCGCGGTCGCGGCCGTGCCGGCCAGCGGTTCGCCCGCGAAGCCGGAGAGTGTCGAGCACCTCATCTGCACACTCTATACGGCCGTTCGGGTGATGACTAAGGCGACCCTTAGTTGATCTGTGGACTCGGGCATCGGTAGTTGGCCTCCCAGGTGCGGGGCTAGGTTCTCGTTCATGAACGTCGCGGTGTGGATCGTGTCGGGTGTGCTGGCTGCCCTGTACCTGATGGCGGGCTTCACCAAGCTGGTCAAGACCAAACAGGACCTGCTGGCCGAGCCGAGGATGTCCTGGGCGGGGGATTTCACGTCCGGGCAGGTCAAGGGCATCGGCGCGGTCGAGGTCGCGGGTGCGCTCGGGCTGGTGCTGCCGTGGCTGACCGGCGTCGCGCCGATCCTCACCCCGATCGCGGCGCTGGGCCTGGCGCTGGTGCAGGTGGGTGCCGCGATCACGCACATCCGGCGCGGTGAGGGCGCCACGGTGCCGATCAACCTCGTGCTGTGCGCGCTGACCGTGTTCGTGGCGGTCGTGCGCTTCGGTCAGCTCTGATCGGTCAGCTCTGGAGCCGCCGCACCCGTTCGCGCATCGAGGCCTCGAGCTTCGCGCGGTAGCCGATGAACAGCTTGTTCGCCAGGTAGGGCGCCCAGTTGCCCTGCCTGGCGATGTTGTAGACGCGGTGGCGCAGCAGCGCGCCCTCGGGGTGGGGGTGCAGCGTGTCCTCGCCGCGGTACCACCAGTCGCCCCAGTAGGCGATCACGCCCTGCTCGCGGTCCACGAGCCGGTGCGGCCCGGACTCGCCGGCGTCGGCGAACATCCGCGCGCGCACGTCCTCCAACGGCGCGTGCACCACGCTGGTCACTTCGAACAGCAGTCTCATCGGTGTCTGTCCTCCCAGTCGTCGTAGCCGCCGACGGTGCCCTCGCGGGTGGCGGTGGCGAACCAGGACAGCCAGGCGCGTTCGGCGCGCAGCACGGCCATCCGGTAGTCGAGTTCGATCCACGCGAGCTGCGGCAGTCCCATGCCGGCGAGCTTCTCCAGCAGCACCGCCAGCGCGGTGAGCTGCTCCCCGACGGCGGCTTCGCGTTGGTGCACGAGCTGCAGCGCGTCGGCCGGGGGCAGCAGGCCGACCAGGGAGATCCCGGCCTCGAAGCGCGGGTACTCCTTGGCGGGCACGGCGATCAGTTCGCGCAGCCAGTCGTGCAGCTCCGCCGTGCCCGCGCCGGTGACGGCGTAGACGGTGCGTTCGGGGCGGTTGCCGGCCTTCTGCACGGCGGAGGCGGTGATCAGCTCGTGTTTGTGCAGTGACTCCACCACCGTGTACAGCGAGCCGTAGTTGAGCTTGATGACCTCTTCCTGGTGGCGTTCCCGCATGGTCTGCGCCATCTCGTAGGGGTGCATCGGCCGCTCCGACAGCAGGGCCAGCACCGCGAGGGCCAGAGGGTTCGTGCGTTTGAACGTCATATCCGCTCCCGTATATCCGGTGCCGAGTATAGGGTCTGCGGTATGACAACGGTGATCACCGGGGGAAGCCGGGGTATCGGTGCCGCGACCGCGCGCAGGCTCGTGCGCGACGGGCATCGGGTCGTGATCAGCTACCGCCAGGCCGAGGACGAGGCGCGGGCGTTGGAGACCGAACTCGGCGTGCTGGCCGTACGGGCCGACACGGCGGACGAGGCCGACGTGGCGCGCCTGTTCGACGCGGCCGGCGACGACATCACCGGCGTGGTGAGCAACGCCGGCATCACCTCCCCGTCCGGGCCGCTCGCGGACCTGCGCACGGAGGACCTGCGCCGCGTGGTGGACGTCAACCTCGTCGGCGCGATCTTCGTGGCCCGCGAGGCGGCCCGGCGGATGAGCCGCGGCTCGATCGTGAACGTCTCCTCCGGGGCGGCGACGCTGGGCAGTCCGGGGGAGTACGTGCACTACGCCGCCACCAAGGCCGCCGTGGACGCGCTGACGATCGGCCTGGCCAAGGAGCTCGCGCCGCGCGGCATCCGGGTCAACTGCGTGCAGCCCGGCACGATCCGCACCGACATCCACAGCCTGTCCGGCGACCCCGGCCGCCCCGACCGCGTCGCCGCCCGGATCCCGCTGGGCAGGCCCGGTGAGGTCGACGAGATCGCGAACGCCATCGCGTGGCTGCTGTCGGACGAGGCCTCGTACACGACGGGCGCGATCCTGCGGGTGGCCGGCGGCATGTGAACCTACGGCCTTTCGCCTCTGCGGCCGGGGTTCGCGCTGCCCCTAAGCTTGTCCGTCATGTCCGCGCCCACGCTCACCGACTTCGTGCTCGCCAACACGACGCTGGCCCCCGTGCCGCTGGTGCCCGAGGTGCTGCTGCACAGCGCGGCCGAGGCGATGGACCTGTGGGAACTGACCCACCACGACCAGCCGCCGTTCTGGGCGTTCCCGTGGGCGGGCGGCCAGGCCCTGGCACGGCACCTGCTCGACAACGCCGGGCTGGTGCGGGACAAGAAGGTCTTCGACCTCGCGTCGGGCTCCGGTCTGGTCGCGATCGCCGCGGCACTGGCCGGAGCGGACGTGGTGACCGCCAACGACATCGACCCGCTCGCGCTCGCCGCGGTGCAGCTCAACGCCGCCGCCAACGGCGTCACGGTCAGCACGCTGGACGGTGACCAGCTCGACAGCGACGCGCACGGCGCCGACGTCGTGCTCGCCGGGGACGTCTTCTACGACGCGGAGATCACCGCGCTGGTGCTGCCGTTCCTGAGCAGGGCCGCGGCGCGGGGTGCGGTGGTGCTGCTCGGGGACCCGGACCGCGCACACCTGCCGCGTGACCGGTTCACCGCGTGCGCCCGCTACGAGGTGCCGGTGCCGCTGACGCTGGAGAGCACCGAGACCCGCTCCGCCACGGTCTGGCGGGCCTAGGGCCTAGGCCTAGTTGGTGACCAGGCAGAACGGGTGGCCGGCGGGGTCGGAGTAGACCCGGAACCCGACGGGCTTCGACGAGCCCTCGAGCAGCGTCGCGCCCAAGGCCAGCACGAGCGGCTCGGCGACGTCGAGATCGGTGACCATGACGTCGAGGTGGATCTGCTGGGGGTGTTCCTGGCCGGGCCAGCGCGGCGGCGAGTAGTCCTCGACGCGCTGGAACGACAGGCGCCGGCCGTTGGCCGTGACGAGCGTGGACCAGTCGCCGTCGGAGTCGGTGATCTCACCGCCGACGACCTGCCGGTAGAACTCGGCGAGCGCGCCGGGGTCCGGGCAGTCGACCACCACGTCGTAGAACTCTCCGATCACCACACCGCGAATCTAGCCCAGCCGCTCCACCACGAACGCGGTGAGGAACCCGGCGGTGGTGCACAGCCCGGTGTAGAGGCGGGCCCGCTCGTAGGCCTCGGGGATCATGGTGTCCGCGATCATGGCCAGGATCGCGCCCGCCGCGACGGCGGTGATCACGGCGATGAGCTGCGGTGACGCGCCGTCGAGCAGCAGGTTCCCCAGGGCAGCGGACAGCCCGCTCGCCACGGCGATCGCACCCCACACCCCGAACACGTAACCGGGCCCGCGGCCGGCCTGTTTCATGCCGGCGACGCTGGAGAGCCCTTCCGGGACGTTCGAGATGACCACCGCCGCCAGCATCGCCACCCCGACCCCGCCGCCGCTGAGCAGCGACACGCCCAGCACGACCGACTCGGGGACGCCGTCGAGCAGCGCTCCCACGGCGATCGCGGTGCCGCTGCCGGCCTGGTCGGCCTCGGTGGGCTGGTTGCTGCTGCGCTTGCGGTGCCGTGCCCCACGCCGCGCGAGCACCAGGTTCGCCAGCACGTAGCCGACCGCGCCGCCGAGGAACCCGGCGGAGGTGGCGAGCAGACCACCGGTCTTCTCCGCCTCGTCCATCAGCTCGAACGCCGCCGCCGCGGTCAGCACCCCGGCGCCGAACGCCATCACGACGGCCACGACGTCGCGGGGCACGCGCAGGAACCAGGCGACGAGCGCGCCCGCCACGAGCGCGCCGCCACCGGCCAGTCCCCAGATCCCCGCCTCGATCCACTGCGGCATGGCTACATCTTGGCGAAGAACACCTTCAGGTCGCCCGCCAGCAGTTCCGGCGAGTCGTGCCCGGAGTAGTGCCCGCCGGTCTCGAACTCCGACCAGTGCACGAGGTTGCGGTGGTCGCGTTCGGCGAAGCGGCGGATGGTCTGGAAGTCGTCGGGGAAGATCGCGACACCCATCGGCACCGTCGTCGGCTCCGTCGGCTGGTCCTCGCGGTGCGCGTCCTCGAAGTACAACCGCGCGCTGGACCCCGCGGTGCCGGTGAACCAGTAGATCGCCACGTTCGCGAGCAGGAAGTCCTTCGTCACGGCCGGTTCGCCCATCAGCTGCATCGTCCAGGCGAGCTGGCCGACGGGGGAGTCCGCGAGCGCGAACGCCACGTTCTGCGGCCGCGACTGCTGCAGCTTCGCGTAGCCGGACATGGTCTCCCAGAAGTTCTGCAGCACCCCCAGGCGCCGGTGGTCGTCCTCGGTCAGGCCCTCCATCTCGGCCGGGTCACCCGAGGGGAACGAGAAGATCTGCGTGACGTGCACTCCCGCGACGTGCTCCGGGTCGGCCTGCCCGACCTGCGGCGCGATGATCGCCCCCGCGTCGTTGCCGTGCACCCCGTAACGCCGGTACCCCAGCCGTGCCATGAGCTCCGCGAACGCCGCGGCGATGCGCCCGGAGTGCCAGCCGGTCTGCGTCGTCGGCCCGGAGAACCCGAAGCCCGGGATCGAGGGGATCACCAGGTGGTGGTCCTCGCGCAGGTGCTCGACGACGTCGACGAACTCCATGACCGAACCCGGCCAGCCGTGGATCAGCAGCAGCGGCAGCGCGTCCGGGTTCGGGCTGGTGACGTGCAGGAAGTGAACGTTCGTGCCGTCGATCTCGGTGACGAACTGCGGGAACGCGTTGAGCCGCGCCTCCACCGCCCGCCAGTCGAACTCCTCGGCCCAGTACCGGGCCATCTCCTGCACGTCCGCGACGTCGTCGCCGTAGCGCGACCCGGCACCCGCGACCTGGTCGGTCCACCGCGTCCGCGCCAGACGAGCCCGCAACTCGTCGATGTCGGCGTCGTCGACCGCGATGTGGAATTCCCTGATCTCCGTCATAACCCGAGGCTAACGAGCCTTGCGGCCAGCCTCTGTCCTAAAGTGTCCGTCCATGTTGGAAACCTCGGCGCGCCTGCTGCGCCTGCTCGCCCTGCTGCAATCACGCCGCGACTGGCAGGGCAGCGAACTGGCCGACGAACTGCAGATCAGCCCCCGCACCGTCCGCCGCGACGTCGACCGCCTGCGCGAACTCGGCTACCCGGTCAACGCCACCACCGGCTCGTTCGGCGGCTATCGCCTCGGCGCCGGCGCCGAACTCCCACCCCTGCTGCTCGACGACAACGAGGCCGTCGCCGTCGCCGCGGCCCTGCGCACCAACGCCGTCACCGGCCTCGAAGAAGTCTCCCTGCGCGCCCTGCTGAAACTGGAACAGGTCCTCCCGTCCCGCCTGCGCCACCGCGTCTCCGCCCTCGAACAGGTCGAATCCGTCCCCCGCGACTCCCCGGCCCCCGCACTGGACCCGGAACTGCTCTCGACCCTGGCCGCGGCCTGCCGCGACAGCGACACCCTGCGCTTCGACTACCAGGCCCACGACGGCACCCCGACCCGCCGCCGAGTGGAACCCCACCGCCTCGTCAACTGGGGCCGCCGCTGGTACCTCGTGGCCTGGGACGCCGACAAACAGGACTGGCGCAGCTTCCGCGTCGACCGCATCACCCCACCGCAGCCCCCGTTCGGCCCCCGCTTCACCCCACGCGACCTCGACGCCACCACCTACGTCGCCTCCCGCGTCACCCAAGCCGCCTGGCGCTTCCAGGCCCGAGTCCGAGTCCACGCCCCGGCCGACGCCGTCGCCGCCCGCATCAACGCCGCCATCGGCACCGTCGAAGCCGTCGACGACACCACCTGCGAACTCGTGACCGGCTCCGACTCCGTCGAAACACTCGCCGTGTGGATCGGCATGCTCGGCTACGACTTCGAAGTCACCTCACCCCCCGAACTCGTGGCACACGTTCGCTCTCTTGCGGCCCGCTACGCCCGAGCCGTACAAGACTGAGCATGGCCATCACCGGACGTGACATCGAGCACCTGCTCTACACCGACACGCCCGACCCGATCCTGGTCCTGCACAACGGGGAGACGCAGATCGTGGCCGCCGCCGAGCTCGGCGGGCACACCGGCGCGGTCGTGGTGTGCTCGCGCAGCGAGATCCAGCGGCGTGTGGGGGAGCGCGACCTCACCGAACAGGACCTCGCCACCCTGGCGCAGGCCCTGACGGTGGCCATACAAGACCCAGATCGGCCGCCGCCACCCTGGCCCGCCTGATCAGGTCAGGCCGGTGCGAGATGTCCATGTTCGATGCCGCCGCGATCAGTTCGAGGAAGGGCCGCTTGTCCTCGAAACGTTCTCCGCGGTCGTACATCCGCAACCACGCTTCCACCAGTTCGGTCGGCTTGCCCGGGTAACCCGGCCCCAGGATGTTCAGGAGTGAGAGGTCATCGCCGCCCTGCCCCAACCTCTCGAGCAACGCTGAAACGAAGACACCGCGACTCGTGTCCGACGCCCGGAGGAGTGCGAGCGCGGGCAGGCAGTTGTCCGGCCGGGTCGCCGCCAGCGCGATCAACGCCGCTGTCACGTCCAGGCTGTACCGGGACGCCAGCGGGGTCACCATGTCCCGCAGGGTCAGCGCGACCTCGTCCAACGTCACGTACGGCTCCGACATCATCAGCCACTCCGCGTGCGGCTCACGGACCCGGATGTTGAGGCACACCGAGAAGTGCCGTTCCGCGTCACGCTCCACCCAGAGCCACAGCACCACGCTCGCCCACTCGCTCGACGGCAGCCGCGACTTCCAGAACAGCGTCAGCCGCTGCCAGCCGTCCACACCCAACCCCAGCTGGTCGGAATAGCACCTCCCACGCACCACCACCGCGAGGACCACGAGGTTCAACGAGTACTTCGCATCCCGCACCGAGTCCGGCAACGACACCGGCGCATACCCGCCACGCGACCCCCGCGACTCGTCCCGCGCGGCGAACAGCCGTGACACCAGGTCGAACAACCCGCCCCGGTCACTGCGTTCCGCGAACTCCCGCAGGAAGTCCAGCACCGGCTTGCTCGCCGTCAGCGCCGCGAACGACAGCACCGAGTACAGCTCGGTGTCGTCCACGGTGGATTTCCTGCGCGAGCGGGCCTCGTCCTCCCTGCGCAGCTCCAGCAGCCTCTGCCACACGAACCTCGCCACCAGGTACTCGCCGAACGTCGCGTGCAGGAACTCGTAGGTCCGCAGCCTGGTCCTGTCCTCCCGGACGGCCTCCGTCCTCTGCATGAAGAAGAACCGGCCCAGCACCATCTCACCGGCGGACAGGGGAGTACGCGTCCCCTTCAGCCGCTCCGGGGAACCGATGCCCAGCAACTCGCCCAGGTCCGCGGTCACCTCGTGCTCGGCGATCCACTGCACGCCCCGGTTGAACATCGCGAGCGCCACCACCGACAGCCTGTCCAGCTCGTAGCGGACGTCCTCGGCGAGATCGGCCTCGGTCCTGTCGGCCCCGGTCTTGGTCACCTCACGCTCGGCGAACCGGTCGAGCAGCCGCTCGTACAGCTGACTTCGGCTCAGGCCTTCGTGATCACGCTGGAACGAGCTGTCCACCGCGTTGTACAGAGCCAGCATCAACAGCAGCAGCGGTTGTGAGGCGAGGTCCGGGTAACGCAGCACCGTCTCAGGAAGCAGCGGGCGGTTGCCCGCGTTCCACACCTCCAGCCACGAACGCACCTGTGTCTCGTCGAACGGCATCAACCGCACCACCTGCGTGCCCTCAGGCAGCTCCAGCCCCGCACACACGCTCAACCGGCTCGTCACGACGAACAACGCCGGCCTGCCCCTGTCTTCGAGCCGTTGCTGGAACTCGGCGATCGTCGTCAGGTACCGCGTCTGACTCACGCCGGTGGCCTGCAACAGCTCGTCGAACCCGTCCAGCACCACCAGCGGCAACGCGCCACCGGTCGCGCGAGAGAACTCCGCCCAGCTCACCGGCTCCTGCAGCAGGGTGCGCAAGCCGTGCTCGATCTGCTCCTCCAAGGTGCAGCCGACGGGTGTGCACCGCAGCTCCACCCGAACCACGGCGAAGTCCGACGCCGGCAACCGCGCCGCCAGCATCTCGGTCAGCACCGACTTGCCCGACCCCGGATCACCCAGCACCAGCAGCGGAGCCGACAGAGCCTCCGGCGAGGTCAGAAGACCGGCGAGGTAGGCGTAGAGATCGTCACGGACGGGCACGTCGTCCCACCACGCGAGCAGCGACGGCGCGGCAGCCCGGTCGGTGCTGGTCACGACCTGGAACCGCGGGTCGACGTAGGCGTCGGCCAGGCTCGGGATCCACACGCCGTCCGGCACGTCGGCCGACTTCACCAACGGCCGCCGCAGCGCGCCCCCGTAGACACCGGCGAGCTCGGCGAACCGCACCTCCGGCATCACCTCCGTGGTGGTCTCGCGCAGCACGTCCTCCAGTCGCGCCAGCGCTTTGCGCGCCGCCCGGCCGTCCTCGACCGCGAACCAGAACCGGATCTCGGGGAACTCGGCGGCGAGCTGCCCCAGCAGTTCCTGATACCGCTCCGACGCACGGAGGGCGGCGGTTCCGATGGCGCTGCGCACCCGACCGCGTTCGGTCTCGTTCAAGCCGTCCCAGCACGCCATGCTCGCGACCACCTCGCAGAGCAGTGCCGCGAGCAAGTCGTACTGACGTGCCAGGACGACCAGATTCTCCTCGTACGAACGGCCGACCGACGGAAGCGGCAGAGGCTCGTCCCACGGGTTGTACCTGACGACGAGTTCGCGGTCCTCTGCGGTGAGCTTTACGGGGACCTGCTGCTCGTCGAACGCCTCGAAGAACGCCGTCATCACCAGAACCGCATGCGCGGCATGCAACTGCTGTGTGCGGGTGTGGCGGCTCACGCCTCGGCGCTTCGCGGAGACCTTGGAGATCAGCTCGTTGCTCAGGCGGAGGAAGTCGGGCTTCGCGTCGAAGAGGTCCAGCACCTGCCACAGCCCCAGCGAACCCGCCAGCAGCGCGCCGCCCAGGACCTTGTCCATGGCGGCGATGACCGGGTGGTCGCGGCCGCCGAGGATCTTGACGGCCTCGTTGTAGCTGTAGGTCTTTCGCACCCGAAGGTGTCTACCCGACCACAGGCCCGCTCAGCCCGAGAACAACACCAAAAGACCAATCGCGACCAGCACGATCGGCAGGGCGACGTGGCCCCACCGGGCCAGGGCGCGGGCCACCACCTGGCGGGAGGCCAGGAACCAGCCTGCCAGGCACCACACGCCGACCAGCAGCAGGAACACCACGACGTAGACCCACAGCGAGTCCGTCACGGTGAAGACCGGCACGTAGACGCCGATGTTGTCGCCGCCGTTCGCCAGGGTCACACCGGCCATCGCCAGAACCCCGGGAGCGGAGTCCGGCTCGTCCTCGTCGTCCGCGCCGCGCCACAGGGACCAGGCGGCCTTGAGGCCGAGCGCCAGGGGGATGAGACCCAGCCACGGGCGGAAGTGGGCGGGGAGCAGGGACGCACCGAGCGCGCCGATCACGGCCAGCGCCAGGATGGCGGTGAAGCCCACGTACTGGGCCGTCACCACCTGCCAGGCCGACTTGGCCCGCGCGAAGAACAGCGCGAGGAGCACCAGGTCGTCGACGTTCGTCACCGCGAACATGCCCGCCGCCTGGCCGATCACCCCGAGATCCACAGCGGCATTCTCACCCGCGCGAAGCGGATAGCTAATCCGCATGTGTGCTAGCGTCCTCAATAAGCGGATCGACTATCCGGATTGGGGAATGTCATGGCACCCAGAGCAGTCATCACCGCGGGGACCGGAGGCATCGGGCTGGAGACAGCCCTCGGACTCACCAAAGCCGGCTACGCCGTCACCATCGTCGGCCGCAACCCCGAACGAGGCGCGCAAGCCGTCGAGAGGATCAACGCCAGGGGAGGGGAGCCCGCACGGTACCTGCGCGCCGACCTCTCCTCACTGGACGAAGTGCGCGCGCTCGCCACACGCATCGCCGCCGAGGGGGAGCTGGAAGTACTGGTCAACAACATCGGCGCCATGTTCCCCGACCACACCCGGATCGACGGCGTCGAAGCCTCCTTCCTCGTCAACCACCTCTCGCCCTACCTGCTCACCGAAACCCTGCTCCCAGTGCTGACCGGCCGCATCGTGAACGTCACCTCCGGCTCCGTCATGGCCGCCAAGAAGGTCTTCGACGAGATCGAACCGCCCGGCGGCTACTACGGCTTCCACTGGTACGGACGCGCCAAGCTCGCGAACCTCGCCTACACACTCGACCTCGCCCAGCGACAGACCACGGTGTCCGTCCTCGCGGCCGACCCCGGCGGCGCGGCCACCGACATGACCGACGGCACCATGCGCACACCCAAGATCGTGTCACCCGGCCTGCGCCTGCTGTGGCCACTCGTCCGCCGCACCTTCGAGCGAGCGACCTCCGGACCCGCCTCCACCGCCGCCCGCCCCTCGATCCTCGCCGCGACCGACCAGACACTCACCTCCGGCACCGTCATCGGCCCGCGCGCCACCCCGGTCACACCGAACCGCACCGCGGCCGACCCCCGCGTCCAGCACGCCGTCCGCAGACTCAGCCAGAGGCACGCACCACTCGACCACGTTCCGGATGGCGTATCCAATTAGTCTGGAAGACATGACGCCGCAGCGAAAGGACGCCGCCCGCAACTGGGAGCACATCCTCACCGTCGCCAGAGAACTCGTCGACGAAGGCACCCCGCTGCAACTCAACGACGTCGCCCGCCGCGCAGGACTCGGCGTCGGCACGGTCTACCGGCACTTCCCGACCACCGAAGCACTCCTCGAAACCGTCGCCACCCCCTGCCTCGAAGCACTCGCCGGCTGCGGCGAACAAGGTCTGACACACGACGACCCCTGGACCGCGTTCGCCGACTTCCTCACCAAGGTCGTCGAAAGCCAGGTCACCGACCCCGCACTCGTCAAAGTCGCCGCCAGCGCCCAAGACGTGCTCCCACGCACCACCGAACTCAAAGCACAGATCCTCAGCAACGGCACCAAACTGCTCGCCCGCGCACGCGACGCCGGAGCCGTCCGCCCCGACCTCGACGACGCAGACCTCATCCCACTCATGTGCGGCATCGCCTACGCCACCTACGTCCACAGCGCCGGCCCCGCCGAACGGCTCCCCACCGCACGCCGCTACCTCAACACACTGCTCCGAGGCCTACACGCCTGAACGCGGGGGACCAGCAGCCACGAACCCCCGCAACTCATCAAGCCCCTGCGCACCACCATCGGTCAGCATCCACGTCACACCAGCGGCCTCGTACTCACCCGCCTCCGGTAACGCACCACCACCCCACAACACGACATCACCATCAGCCGGACCACCCGACGCCACGAAATCCGCCTTCAACCGAGCAGCATCCGCGGGGGAGAGCACCACCAAGCCGTCAGGACCGAACGTCGCCGGCACCACACCCGCCGCATGCTCCGCCGCACGAAACGGCGACGACCGCGGCCAGATCCCACCCACCCAGATCGGCACCTCCACCGGCGCGAACCGCACCCCCGACACCTCGAACAACGCACCGTGATGCTCCACCTCGGCGCCCGACAACAACGCCCGCACCAACCCCACACCCTCCGACATCGCCTCCGCACGCGACCCGCGCTCGCCGAAGGGGGAGTAGTCCTGCGGCACACCCGCACCCACGCCCAACACCAACCGACCGCCCGACAACCGCTGCAACGTCGACGCCTCCAACGCCACCTTCCACGGACGCCGACGCCCCAGCGACGTCACCAACGGCCCCAGTGAAAGCCTCGACGTCCGCGCCGCCACCGCACCCAACGTCACCCAGACGTCAGAAACGACAGGCTCACCCGGCACCACCACGTGGTCCCACAGGAAGAACCCGTCCCACCCCGCCGCCTCCGCCTCGACAGCGAGCGACACCAGCACGGACGGATCACCCAGGGAAGAACCGAACGACGGCACATAGATCGCATAGCGCATGACCCGAGTGTGGCAAGCACCCCCGACAAGATCATCTCAACGCGGGGGAGCAGCGGAAACAGGCCTCAACGCCCCTCGCCGGTCGCACCGTCGAGCTGCTCCCGCAAGATGTCGGCGTGCCCGGCGTGCCGCGCGGTCTCCGTCACCAGGTGCACCAACACGTTGAACAACATCACGTCCGGACGCGGCCACCACGGCACATGACCAGGCGAGTCCACCGCAAGCTCAGAGATCGTCGCATCCGAATGCGCCCACACGCGCCGATAGCGACCCACGATGTCCTCGCGCGACTCCGACTCGTCCGCCCGCATGTCCGACCCGCGCGCCGCCAGGTCGTCCCACCGGGGCAACGGCTCAGGGAACGGCCGCCCGAACACCTCACCGAAGTACCGCGACTCCGACAACGCCAGATGCTTCACCAACCCCAGCAGATTCGTCCCGGAAGCCGTCAGCGGCCGCCGCACGTCCGCATCGGACAGGCCCTCCAGCTTCCACACCATCACCTCGCGCAACTCACGCAGATCTCCGTGCAGGTAGTCCTTGGCGAACTCATCGATCATGAGCGAGCACCCTGCCATCTATCGCCACGGTGACGTAAGGCGTCAGGACCGCCAGGAGCAACGGTCGTGGACACCGGCTGAGCGGCGAGCCCAGGAAACCGGCCAGGTCGCCATGGAGCGGGCCCAGCGACGACAGCGGGACCAAGAAGCGCCGCGCAACGCCCGATGAAGCGATCCGGGTCGCAGACGGGCGCAGAGGAACGGCGGGAGAGCGCCTCAGGCAGCCCAGATCCACGTTACTTGACATAATGTAGATTATCGGCGAAACGGCGACCTGCGAAGATCGCTTCAGAAGGGGCCGAAACGCCCGTGTTGGCGCGTCTGCAAGTCACAGCCAACGGGCAGGCCGGCTGCGCTTGCAGACGCCACAACATCAGATCCACGGCGATGCCGGAGCGCGGTCGACACCGACGTGTCGTCAGTGAGACGTACGTAGCGAGGCGCCATTACGCTCACGATCCCCGACAAGTGACGCCACCTGGTCCAGCGCCGTCTCAGGCCGATCAGAATCCGGCGAAACGGACATTTCATGCATAATCGCCATTATCCAGCACAGAACAGGTTGGCAGACCCGAGCGCTCGCGCCGCCGTGCACCAACCTCGCAGCGACGCGTTCCACCGCTGCCTTGCCGCCGAGATGACGCCCCACGCCACGCGCTGACCTGCGATTCGGAAGTCCTCCACCATCGCTCGCACACGAAGACCAGCGGGCACTCCCCTCCCCTGTGCCGCCGCCGCGTCCGGGATTGTCGGTGGTGTGCGGTACAAGATCCATATGCACGTGCTCGCCGCTCAGGACGCCTTCTTCCTCGCCCGCCGGACCCGCAAGGACTCGCCGCACACAACGGCGGCCTACCAGCGGGATCTCGCCGGCGTGAACACGCTCCTGGCCGAGACCCTCTCCTGCCCGGTCGAGGACCTCGTCGTCGCTCAGCTCACCGGGGCCAACCTCCGCAACGCCTTCGGGGTGTTCGCGGACACCCACGCCAAGAGCTCCGTGCTGCGGGCCTGGTCGACGTGGAACCAGTTCCTGACGTTCTGCGTGGCCGAGGACCTGATCGCCGGTAATCCGATGGGTGCTGTCGCTCGTCCCAAGACGCCTCCGCTGGTGCCGAAGCCGCTGCGGGGTGAGGACACTCCCGAGCAGTTGCTCACGGCCGCGGCGGAGGGGGCGCGCAAGGGTCGTGATCCGTGGCCGGAGCGGGATGTGCTGGTGATCGCGCTGGGGCTGGTGGCGGGGTTGCGCAGTGCTGAGATGCGGACGCTCACGCTGGCGAGCATCGTCGGGCGGGAGGGTGATCAGCGGTTGCACGTGAAGGGCAAGGGGAACCGGGATCGCAGTGTTCCGATCGAGCCGCCGATGGAGCGGATCGTGGATGCGTACCTGAAGAGTTGTAGGCAGCGGTTTCCTCAGGGGCGTTTTGACCGGGAGTCGGCGTTGCTGCGGGATCGGCATGGCGAGCCGATCGGCCGGGGTGGGCTGGAGTACCTGGTGAAGTCGTGTTTTCGGTGGGCGGGGTTGAACGACAGGGTGCCGACGGGGGCGAATCTGCACGCGTTGCGGCACACGTTCGCGACGAGGCTGGCGGAGGACGGGGCGTCGGCGAGCGAGATCATGGCGTTGCTGGGGCATGCGAGTTTGGCGACGAGTCAGAACTACATCGAGGCGACGGCGCGGGAGCGGCGGGCGGCGGTGGCGAGCAACCGGACGTATTGGGCGCTCAAGGACATCTAGCGGTGCTCCACCGTGGTGCGGGACTCTGGGTTGTGACGCGTGGGCCGGGGGGTCGCTCAGTTGCCGGATCGTTAGGCCGAGTGGGTGACCTGGTGGTGCGAAAACCGCATTTCAGGGGTACCCAATGAGAATGAGATCCGTGTGGCGTGGGGCCATCTCGTTCGGCTTGGTGACGATCGCCGTGCGCCTTTACACGGCTGTCGAGGAGCACGACTTCCGTTTCAACCAGGTGCACCGGGAGGACGGCGGGCGCATCAAGTACAAGCGCGTCTGTTCGGTGTGTGGTGAAGAGGTGGAGTATTCGGAGATCACCAAGGGCTATGAGCTGGACGACGGCCGGATGGTGATCATGGAGAACGAGGACTTCGAGAAGTTGCCGGTGAAGACCGACAAGTCGATCGACGTTCTGGAGTTCGTGCCGGCGGAGGAGATCGATCCGATCTACTTCCAGAAGACGTACTACCTGGAGCCGGACAAGGCGGCGGCGCGTCCTTATGTGTTGTTGCGGGACGCGCTGGTGAAGACGGGTCAGCTGGCGGTCGTGAAGATCACGATTCGGCAGAAGGAGACGCTGGCGACGATTCGGGCGCGCGATGACGTGCTGGTGATGCACACGATGTTGTGGCCGGACGAGATCCGCAAGGCGGAGTTCGACTTCCTGGACCAGGACGTGGAGGTGCGGCCGCAGGAGTTGAAGATGGCGACGTCGCTGGTGGAGTCGATGGCGGGTGACTTCGATCCGGACACGTTCACCGACGACTACCGGGACGCGTTGGAGAAGGTGATCGCGGCGAAGGCGGAGGGTGCGGAGTTGCCCGAGCAGCCGGAGGCCGAGGAGAAGGGCGATGTCATCGATCTGATGACGGCTCTGGAGCGCAGTGTGGAGAAGGCGAAGGCCGGGCGGAAGGGCGCTGAGAAGAAGGCTGCGCCGAAGAAGAAGGCTTCGTCGGCGTAGATGGCCGGGCTCGACGAGTACCGGCGCAAGAGGGATCCGGCGAGGACGCCGGAGCCCGTTCCGGACGCGGTTGATCTGCCGAGGGGCGACAACGACACGTTCGTGATCCAGGAGCATCACGCGAGCAGCCTGCATTGGGATGTGCGGTTGGAGCGTGATGGGGTTCTGGTGTCGTGGGCGGTGCCGAAGGGTTTGCCGCCGACGACGGATGTGGTGCGGCTGGCTGTGCACACCGAGGACCATCCGCTGGAGTACGCGGAGTTCTCCGGGGAGATCCCGAGGGGTGAGTACGGCGGCGGTGAGATGTTCATCTGGGATCGCGGTCGTTATGAGACGGTGAAGTGGTCGGACCGCGAGGTCGATGTGATCTTGCGTGGTGGTCGTGTGCAGGGTCAGTTCGTGTTCTTCCGTTCTGGGAAGGACGAGAAGAACTGGATGATGAAGCGCCGGCATGCTGCGGCGCGGCCGGACTGGCAGGTGTTGCCGGAGCTGCTGAAGCCGATGCTCGCGGTTCCTGGTCCTCTCCCCCACGACGATGATGATCAGTGGGCGTATGAGTTCAAGTGGGACGGTGTCCGGGCGGTCCTGAGGGTCGAGGGTGGGCGTGTTCAGGCGTGGTCGCGGCTGGGCAACGACATCACGGTCGCTTATCCGGAGTTGCAGGGTGTGGGTGAGCAGCTGGGGTCGACGGAGGCTTTGCTGGACGGGGAGATCGTCGCGTTGCGGAACGGGCGGCCGAGTTTCAGCGCGTTGCAGAACCGGATGCACGTGACGAAGTCGGAGGCGGCGCGTCGGGCGGCGAAGCAGTATCCGGCCACGCTGCTGCTGTTCGATCTTCTGCACCTGAATGGCAGTTCGACTGTGCAGCTCCCTTTTCGGCAGCGTCGTGAGCTGTTGAGGGGTCTTGAGCTGCGGGGTCCGAACTGGATGACTCCCCCGTCGTATGACGAGGACGGGGCGTCGGTGCTGGCGGCGAGTCGTGAGCAGGGTTTGGAGGGTGTGGTCGCGAAGCGGCTGGATTCGCCTTATCAGCCGGGGATGCGGTCGCCGGTGTGGCGCAAGATCACGGACCTGTTGGCGCAGGAGGTGGTGATCGGCGGCTGGCGGATGGGTGAAGGCAAGCGGGCCGGGGTGATCGGTGCGTTGTTGCTGGGTATTCCGCGGGACGGCGGGCTGGCGTTCGCGGGGTCGGTGGGCACGGGGTTCAACGACGCGGAGCTGGCGGTGCTGACGCCGCGGTTGAAGGCGTTGGCGCGCAGGTCGTCGCCGTTCGTGACGGAGATGCCGCGGGAGCGGTCCAAGGGCGCGAAGTGGGTGGAGCCGGAGCTGGTGGCGGAGGTGGTGTTCCGGCAGTGGACGCCGGACGGGCGGATGCGGTTTCCGGCGTGGCGTGGGTTGCGGCCGGACAAGACGCCGGAGGAGGTGCGTCGGGTTGTCGAGTGACGCGACTGTGCGTGTCGAGGACCGGGTGTTGAAGCTGACGAACCTGGACAAGGTGTTGTATCCGGGGTTCGGGTTCACCAAGGGTGAGGTGGTCGATTACTACACCCGGATCGCGCCGGTGTTGCTGCCTCATCTGAAGGACCGTCCGGTGACGTTGAAGCGCTTTCCGAACGGGGTGGACGGGAAGTGGTTCTTCGAGAAGAACGCGCCGGAGCACCGTCCGGAGTGGGTGCGGACGATGCGGCTGGAGTCGCCGGGGAGTTCGAAGGGCAACGAGACCGTCAACTACGTGATGGTGGACGAGCTGGCGACGTTGGTGTGGCTGGCGAATCTGGCGGCGCTGGAGTTGCACGTGCCGCAGTGGACGGTGGGGCCGCGGGGTGGGAAGCGGGATCCTGATCTGCTGGTGTTCGACCTGGATCCGGGTGTGCCGGCGACGGTGGTGGAGTGTTGCCGGGTCGCGGAGCTGGTGCGGGTGGTGCTGGACGACGACGGTGTGGATTCGTGGGCGAAGACGTCGGGCAACAAGGGCATGCAGGTGTACGCGTATGCGCCGGCGAAGGACACGTCGGAGTACGCGAAGGCGGTGGCGCAGCGGTTGGCGCAGGAGCATCCGGCGTTGATCGTGTCGACGATGGCGAAGGCGCAGCGCACGGGGAAGGTGTTCATCGACTGGTCGCAGAACAATCCGGCGAAGACGACGGTGGCGCCGTATTCGTTGCGGGCTCGGGAGCGGCCGGCGGTGTCGACGCCGGTGACGTGGGACGAGGTCGAGGACTGCGAGGTCGTGGAGGATCTGGTGTTCACGGCGGACGAGGTGCTGGAGCGGGTCGAGAGCGCGGGTGACCTGTTCGGGAGTTGATATTCTGGCCTACTGCCGATCTGGGGGTTTGCCATGAACATCGAGCTCGCCGAGTACGACCCTGCCTGGCCCGGTCTGTACGAGCGGGAACGGGTGCGGGTGCTGGCCGCGTTGCCGGGGGCGGTGCTGGAGCACGTGGGGTCGACGTCGGTTCCCGGGTTGTGCGCGAAGCCGTTGATCGACCTGATGCTGGTGGTGGACGACCCGCTGGACGAGGCGTCGTACGTGCCCGCGCTCGAGGCGGCCGGGTATCGGGTGGCGGTGCGGGAGGACGACTGGCACGAGCACCGGGTGCTCAAGGGCCCGGACACGAACGTCAACCTGCACGTGTTCCCGCGTGGGTGTGCTCAGGTGCGGCGGCATCTGCTGTTCCGCGACTGGCTGCGCGGCAACGCCGGGGACCGCGAGTTGTACGCGTCCACCAAGCGAGCGCTGGCGGCCCGGCCGTGGGATCGGGTGCAGGACTACGTGGACGCGAAGAACGCCGTGGTGCTGGAGATCCTGGAACGCGCGTATCTGGCGTGTCCGGTGGAGCCGGGTGAGGTCGAGTTCGTGACGGAGACGCCGCCGCACAACGCCCCGGTGGTGCTGCGGGACCACGATCCGGCGTGGGCGCGGTGGTACGCGGGTGAGGAGGCGAAGATCCGGGCGGCGCTGGGTGAGCAGGTCGTCCGGGTGGAGCACGTGGGGTCGACGTCGGTGCCGGGGCTGGCGGCGAAGCCGTTGATCGACATCTTGCTGGTGGTGCCGGACTCGGCCGATGAGGACGCCTACGTGCCGGCGTTGGTGGCGGCGGGTTACCACCTGCGGCTTCGTGAGCGGACGTGGCACGAGCACCGGGTGCTCAAGGGCACGGCGCCGGACGTGAACCTGCACGTCTTCTCGCCCAGGTGTGAGGAGCTGGACCGGATGCTGGCGTTCCGCGACCGGCTGCGTGCTCACCCGGAGGACCGGGAAAAGTACGAGCGCACGAAACGTGAGCTGGCGGGCCGGACGTGGGGGCGGGTGCAGGACTACGCCGACGCGAAGACGCGGGTGGTGGAGCGGATCATTCTGCGGGCGCTGGGCTGAAGCGGCGCCGGTAGTCCGACGGGGTGAGGCCGGTTTCGCGGCGCATCAGGGCGCGGAGGTTGGCGGCGGTGCCGAGGCCGGTGCGGCGGGCGACGACGTCGAAGCGCCGCTCCCCCAGTTCGATGAGCCGGCACGCGAGGGTGACGCGTTCGCCGGTGAGCCACGCGAGTGGTGTGGTGCCGAGCTGTGCCTGGAAGCGGCGGTGCAGGGTGGCCGGGCTGACGGCGGCGCGGGTGGCGAGGTCGGTGACGGTGAGCGGGGTGTCGAGGTGGCGCTGGGCCCAGGCGAGGACGGGGGCGAGTGACTCGTCGGGCAGGTCGGGTACGGGGCGTTCGACGAACTGGCGCTGGCCGCCGTCGCGGTGTGCGGCGAAGACGAGGCGGCGGCTGACGGAGCTGGCGATCTGGGCGCCGTGGTCGCGGCGGACGAGGTGCAGGCCGAGGTCGAGGGCGGCGGCGCTGCCGGCGGAGGTGAGGATGTCGCCGTCGTCGACGAACAGGACGTCGGGTTCGAGGTGCACGGCCGGGAAGCGGCTGCGGAAGTCGTCGGCCCACTGCCAGTGGGCGGTGGCGCGGCGGCCGTCGAGGACGCCGGCTTCGGCGAGGGTGAAGGCGCCGCTGCAGAATCCGACGAGGCGGGCGCCGCGGGTGTGGGCGCGGCGGATGGCGTCGAGGACCTCCGGGCGTCTGGGTGCGTCGACGTTGGGGCGGTTGGGGACGATGAGGGTGTCGGCGGTGTCGGCGGCGCTGAGGTCCGCGACGCCGGTGAGGGTGAAGAAGCCGTCGCGCATCGCCGTGCGGGGTTCGGGTGCGCAGAGGTGGAAGTCGTAGAGGTGGCCGCCGATCTCGGGGCGGTGCAGGCCGAAGATCTCGGTGGCGCAGCCGAGTTCGAACGGGTTGGAGTTCTCGTCGACGATGACGACGACGCGGTGCGAGGAATCTTGCGGCATGTGCGATTCCTAGCACTCACGCCCGTGGTGCGACAACGGCGAGGCTGGTGGCCGTGAACAGCGAACCCATTGCCCTCGACAAAGCCCTGGCCTCGTTCGACGACCTGTGGAGCCCTCGGATCGTCACGCAGGTCAACGACTACGACGTGCGCGTCACGAAGGTCCGGGGTGAGCACCTCTGGCACGTGCACGACGACACCGACGAGTTCTTCCTGGTGCTCGACGGTGAGCTGCGCATCGCGTTGCGCGAGCCTGACGGGGAGCGGACGGTCGTGCTCGCGAAGGGGTCGGTGTTCACCGTGCCGCGCGGGACGTTCCACAAGCCGTCGGCGCCGGACGGTGCGGAGATCCTGCTGTTCGAGCCCACCGGGACCTCGACGGTCGGTGATCGTCACGACGAGGTCCCGGCTCATGTCGACGCGACGACGGGACACGCGCTGCGCTAGGTGTTCGGAGCAGTGCCGGTTCCGGCCTCGTAGATCCCCCGGCTCGGGAACAATCACGCCTGTGAGGTTCGGGGTGCTCGGTCCGGTGCTGGTCGACGGTGTGGAGGTCGCGGCGCCGCGGCAGCGTGCGCTGCTGGCCATGCTCGTGCTCGACGCCGGGCGGATCGTGGGGCACGACCAGCTGATCGGCGGCTTGTACGCCGACCCGCCCGCCGGGGCGGCGAATGCCCTGCAGTCGCAGGTCTCGCGGTTGCGGCGCACGGTGCCGGGGCTGGTGATCGAGCACCACCCGGCGGGCTACCGGCTCGTCGCCGGGCCGTCCGAGGTGGATCACCTGCACTGCGCCGGGCTGCTCGCGGCCGGACGGGCCGCGCAGGCGCTGGCGTTGTGGCGCGGGCCCGCCCTCGCGGACGTCGACGCGCCGTTCGTGCCGGTGGCGCGGCAGAACCTGACGGAAGTGCTCATCGGCTGCGCGGTGGCGGGCGGGACCACGAAAGACCTGCGGGAGCTGCTCGCGCAGCACCCGTTGCGGGAGGACCTGCGAGCGGCGCTGATGCGGTCACTGCACCGCGACGGCCGCCAGGGCGAGGCGCTGGAGGTGTTCGCGCAGGGCCGGGAGCTGCTGGCCGACGAGCTCGGCGTCGATCCCTCCCCCGTGCTCGCGGCCGCGCACCTGGAGGTGCTGCGGGCGCAGGCACCGCACCGGGGCGTGCCCGCGCAGCTCACCAGCTTCGTGGGTCGCGACGAGGACCTGCGGCGGGTGTCGAAGTGGGTGCGCGACAACCGGCTCGTCACGCTCATCGGCCCCGGTGGCACCGGCAAGACCCGGCTCGCCGTCGAGGTCGCGCACCGCGAACCGGGCGAGGTGGCGTTCGTCGACCTCAGCGCCACCACCGACGTCGCCCGGGCGATGCTCGACGGCCTCGGGGTGCGCGAGGCCGGACTGCTGTCCGGTGGCCCGGTCAGCGTCGAGGAACGGCTGCGGGCGGCGCTGGCGGCCCGCGACGTCGTGCTGGTCGTGGACAACTGCGAGCACGTCGTCGAGGACGCCGCCCGCGTGCTCGGCTCCGTGCTCGCCTCCTGCCCGGACGTGCGGGTGCTGGCCACGAGCCGTGAACCGCTCGGCATCACCGGGGAGACGCTGAGCCCGGTCACCGCGCTGGACGACGACGCCGCCACCCGCTTGTTCCTCGACCGCGCGCAGGCCGTGAAGCCGGGGTTCCACGCCGATGCGGGCGTCGTCGCCGAGGTGTGCCGGCGGCTGGACGGGATCGCGCTCGCCATCGAACTGGCCGCCGCCCGCGTGCGGACCCTGCCGCTGGCCGAGATCACCGCCCGCCTCGACGACAGGTTCCGGTTGCTGTCCAAGGGCAGCCGCACCGCCGCGCCCCGCCATCGCACGCTGCACGCCGTCGTGGAGTGGAGCTGGGACCTGCTCACCGACGCCGAACGCGACCTCGCCGCCCGCTTCACCGTGTTCAGCGGCGGAGCCGGCCTGGACGCCGTCACCGCGGTGTGCGGGTCCGATGTGGACACGTTGACGTCGCTGGCGGACAAGTCACTCGTCGAGGTCGTCGACGACCGCTACCGGATGCTCGACACCATCCGCGCGTTCTGCGCCACCCACGCCCCGGACCTCGCGGCCACGCACGCGCGCTGGTTCCTGCAACGCGCGCAGCAGGCCGAACCGCACCTGCGCGCCCACGGCCAGATCGAATGGCTCGCCCGGCTCGCCGCCGACCACGACAACCTCGTCGCCGCCGTCACCTGGGCCACCTGCCACGACGTGCGCCTCGCCCTGGAGCTCATGGCCGCGCTCGCCACCTACTACTGGTTCCGCGGCCTGCGCACCGAGGCCGCCCAGCAGGCCGAAGCCGTGCTGCACGCGTGCGGCGAGACCCCGCCGCCCGGCCACGAGCAGGAGTACGCGCTGTGCCTGCTGATCGCCTGGCCGGTCGCGACCGGGGACCAGAGCGCCCGCATCCGGCAGGCCGACGCGCTGTTGGACAGGCTCGTCGACCCGCCGCGCTACCCGATCATGACCATGATGTGGGGCATGGCGCTCGGTGCGCCGCGAGGCGACTCCCAGGTGTGGCACCGCCGCAACCGGCTGCTCGGCGGCGACCCGTGGAGTGCCGCGCTGGCGCTGGTCGGCGACGGTCTCGTGGCACGCATGGCAGGCGACCAGACGGCGGGCGCCGACCTGCTGGCGCAGGGTGCGGCGGCGTTCACGCGCATCGGCGACCGCTGGGGCGCGGCGCTCGCGTTCAACCAGCTCGGCGAGATCGCCCTGGCGCGAGGCGACGCCGCGGGCGCCCTGGCGCACATCGAACGGGGCCGCGGCCTGCTCGACGAGCTCGGCGCCACCGAGGACACCGCCGAAGCCGTCATCGGACGCGCGCAGGCCGCCCTGCTCGCCGGCGACCTCGACGGCGCGCGCACGGACTTCGGCCTCGCGCTCACCCTCGCGCGGCGCGCCGGCGCACTCGTGGTGCAGGCCGGCGCCCACCTCGGCCTGGCCGGACTCGCCCGCGTCACCGGCGACTACGCGACCGCCCGCGAGCAGTGCGACCAGGCGTGGGAGCGGTGCCCGGGCGGCTGGTACGGGCCCGACCAGATGCGCTGCCACATCGCCGTGGAACGCGGCCGCGTCGCGCAGGCCGAAGGCGATCCCGTCCTGGCCCGCCGGCACTTCGAGGAGGCACTGCGACGGGCCGAGGGGCAGCGCGACCACGTAACCGAGACCGCCGTGCGCGCGGAACTCGCCGCCCTGGCCGTGACCTGATCCGCCGCCACCACAACCACGCCGGCAGCCTGCGGTGTGCGACGAACGTCCACAGGTCGTCCTCGGCCACCTCGTCGGGGTGACGGCGCAGCACCTCCAGGCACTCCCGCGACACCACCCCGTGGATGCGCGCCACGTGCGCCAGCGCCGTCGCGCCCTGGCGGCGGACCTCGATGCGGTTGTGGTCCAGTGCGCGGGCCACCCGCCGCGACACCACCAGCGGGTCCGGATGCGACAGGGCCAGGCCGATCACCGCCACCCCGACCATGTCCTCGCCTCGGTCGAACGCCGCGTCGACCTCCTCGGGGCGGGCGACGCCCATCAGTGCCGAGTAGTCGTGCCAGTTCACGCCCTGGCCGCGCATCGCCCGGTCCAGCAGGAACCGCTGCCTGCCGTCGGAGCGTTCCCCGGTGTGCTCGAAGTCCGCGGCCAGGTACCGCCACACGGCCGCGGTGTCGGCACGGGAGGTCGAGGCCAGGATCCGGCACAGCTCCAGCACGTGCTCGCGCTCGCTCGCCTGCGCGAGCTCACCCAGGACACCGGGCGGGCGGCCCAGGTCCTGCCACGCCAGCCGCGCCAGCGCCGGCACCTCGTCCACGGCCACCCAGCCGTCGGCCCCGCCCCGCCCGATCTCGGCAGGCGTCAGCGAGGCCCGGCACCGGGCGTGTTCGAGCGGGATCACCCTCAGACCTGCGGCACCGCGCGCAGCAAAGCGCGCGTGTAGTCGTGAGACGGGGTGAGGAGGACTTGTTCGACTGAGCCTTGTTCCACGATTTTCCCCTGATGCATCACCGCGACCCGGTCGGCGATCTGCCACGCCAGCCCTAGGTCGTGCGTGATGATCAATGAAGCAAGGCCCAGTTCCCGGCGCAACCGGAGCAGCAGCGCCACGATCTCCCCGCGCACCGAGGCGTCCAGGGACGCGACGGGCTCGTCGGCCACCAGCAGACGGGGCTGCAGCACCAGTGCTCCGGCGATCACCACCCGCTGCTGCTGACCCCCCGACAGCTCGTGCGGCAGCGACTCCAGGTACAGGCTCGCCGGACGCAGCTCCGCGCGTTCGACAGCGGCCGTGACCAGGGATTCCTGCTCGTCGGCCAGGCCGTGCACGCGCAGTCCCTCGGCGACCGCGTCGAACACCGTGTGACGTGGGTTGAGCGCGCTGGACGGATCTTGGAGCACCAGCTGCACCTGACGCCGGAAGGCCTTGAGCGCCTTGCCGGTGCGGCCCACCTCGGCACCGTCGAAGATCACCCGACCGGAGGACGGCTTCCGCAGCCCCATTATGGTACGGGCCAGTGTCGTTTTGCCGGATCCGGACTGGCCGACCAGCGCCACGATCTCGCCCCGCCCGATCGTCAGGTCCACCCCGTCGACCGCGCGGGTGCGCCCGTAGTCGACCACCAGATCCCGCACCTGCAGCAACGGCTCCGGCTGCGGGGCGGGCTCGGCCCAGCGGTGCGCCGGATCGCCGATCACCGGGAACGCCGCCGTCAGCGCCGCGGTGTGCGGATGCCGCGGGTTCGCGATCACCTCGCGGGTGCGGCCGCGTTCGACCAGCTCACCGCGATGCATCACCGCGAGGTCCTCACACGTCTGCGCGAGCACCGACAGGTCGTGGCTGATCATCAGCAACCCGAGGTCCTGCTCGGCCACCAGGCGTTTCATCGCCGCCAGCACCTGCGCCTGCACCACCACGTCCAGCGCCGTCGTCGGCTCGTCCGCGATCACCAGGCGCGGCCCGCACGCCAGCGCCATCGCGATCATCACCCGCTGCTTCTGCCCGCCCGACAGCTCGTGCGGATACGCCCGCGCCTTCTCCCGCGGCAGCTCCACCTGCTCCAGCAGCTCGGCCACGCTGCCCCGCGCGCCGTGCAGCCGCATCGGCTCGGCGATCTGGTCACCGACGCGGCGCACGGGGTTGAGCGAGTGCATCGCGCCCTGGAACACGATCGACGCCGCCGCCCACCGCACCGCCCGCAACCGGCCCCACGACATCGTCCGCACGTCGTCGCCGTCGAGCAGGATCTCGCCCTCGACCCGCGCGGCCCTGGGCAGCAGCCGCAGCACCGACATCGCCACCGTCGACTTGCCCGACCCCGACTCACCCGCCAGCCCGAGCGTCTGACCGGGCGCGAGCGTCAGGTCGACCTCGCTCACGACACGTTTCGGTCCGTAGTGGACGGAGAGGTTCTTCAGCTCCAGCACCGGATTCACCTCTTCGGCGTCACAACGGCTTCAAGCGCCCGCCCGACGAGCGTGAACGCCAGCACCACGACCACGATCGCCAGGCCCGGCGGCAGCAGGTACCACCACGCCTGCTGCGGCACCGCCCCGTGCAGCTGGGCCTGGTGCAGCATCGCGCCCCACGAGATCCGCGTCGGATCACCCAGCCCCAGAAACGCCAGCGTCGACTCCGCCACGATCGCCGATGCCACCGCCAGCGTCGCGTTGACCAGCACCAGCGGCACCACCGACGGCACCACGTGCCGCCCGATGACGTGGACGTGGCCACCACCGAGCGCCCGTGCGCGTTCCACGAACGGACGGGCCTCGATCGTCAGCGTCTGCGCCCGCACCATCCGTGCCGTCGACGGCCAGCTCGTCAGCCCGATCGCCAGCACGATCGTGCCCAGCCCGCGCGGCAGCACCGTCGACAGCGCGATCGCCAGCACCAGCGCCGGCAGCACCAGGAAGAAGTCCGTGACCCGCAGCAACGCCCCCGCCAGCAGGCCACCGAAATGACCGCTCACGATTCCGACGAGCGTGCCGATCCCGACCGACAGCACCGCCGCAGTCAACCCGACGAACAACGACGTCCCCGTGCCCTGCGCCATCAGCAGCGCCACCGACCGTCCCGTGTGGTCGGTGCCCAGCCAATGCCCGGCGTCGGGTGCCTGCCAGGCGTCCGCCGTCACCCGCGTGACGTCCAGCGACTCCGCGTCGATCAGCAGCGGCGCAAGCACCGCGACCAGCGCCGCCACGGCGAGGATCGCGGCACCCGCGAGGCCGGTCCTGTCGAACCTGTTCATACGACCTTCACCCGTGGATCCAGGACCCCGTGCAGCAGGTCGGCCAGCAGGTTCATCACCACGACCGCGCCCGCCGTCACCACCAGCAACCCCTGCAGCAGGAAGTAGTCCGGCCCGGTCAGCGCGTCGTAGAACAACAGCCCCAGACCCGGCCAGGAGAACACCGTCTCCGTCGTGATCGCCCCGGCCACCACCAGCCCGAACCGCAGGAACACCAGCGTGATCGCCGGCAGCACCGCGTTCGGCACGGCGTGGCGGCGCCGCACCAGGTCGTCGCGCAGACCCTTGGCGCGGGCCGTCGTCAGGTAGGGGGCGTTCATCTCCTCCAGCAACGACGACCGCATCACCAGCGCGTACTCCGCGCACACCACCGCGACCAGCGTCACCGACGGCAGCACCAGGTGGTGGCCCACGTCCAGGGCCTGCGACACGAAGTCCGGCGCCGTGTCGGTGTCACGCATGCCCCGCGACGGGAACAGGTCCCCCGTCACCATCATCAGCAACATGCCCAGCCAGAACGTCGGCACCGCCCACAACGTCAGCGACACCCCCGTCGTGACCTTGTCGAACACCGAGTCACGCCGCCACGCCGCCCGCACCCCGAGCCACAACCCCAGCAGCACCGCCATCAGCGTCGCCGTGCCCACCAGCAGCAACGTCGGCCCCAGCCGCTCCAGGATCACGTCGGAGACCGGGCGGCGGAACGTGAACGACGTGCCCAGATCGCCCTGCAGCAGCGAGGTGAAGTAGCTCCAGAACTGCTCGAGCAGCGGACGGTCCAGGCCGAACTGCGCGCGCAGTTCGGCCTGCATCGCCGCCGTGGTCGGACGTCCGCGCGTCATCGAGACCACGGGGTCGCCGGGCACCACCCGGAACAGGAAGAAGCCCAGCACCGCCACCATCAGCAAGCTGAGCGCGGCACCACCGAACCGACCGGCCAGACGCACTTACTCGCGCTCCCCCGCCGTCGCCCTGCGCCGCCGCGCCAGCACCACGAACGCCAGCACCAGCGCCGCGATCGCCGCGCCCACCACGGCGAACCCGGCCCAGCCCGTGCTCCTGGCCTGCGCGGTGCGCCCCGCGGGTTCGGCGCCGTAGTAACCCCACATGCCGTTCTGCGCCATGATCACGCCACCCTGCGCGGGCTGCGTCGTGAACCTCGCGAAGTGGTCGGACCGATAACCCTCCAGCGCGTTCTCATAGGCCAGCACGACGGCGGGCACCTGGTCGTAGAAGCGGGCCTGCATCTGCTTCACGAGCTCGACACGCTCGGCCTCGTCGAACTCCGAGAGCTGCCGGGCGTAGAGCTTGTCGTAGGTCTCGTCGCAGAAATAGGTGTCGGTGGTGCCGCCCTTGCCGTCCGCGCCCGGCCGTTGCGCGCAGGTGTGCAGGCTCAGCACGAAGTCCGGGTCGATGTTCGTCGACCAGCCCGAGAACGCCAGGTCATAGGTCGCGGCGGTGGTGGACTCGTTGAGCTGGTTGTCCGACACCAGCCGCACGTCGAGCGGGATGCCGATGTCGCTCATCGACCGCTTGAGGTACTCGCTGGCCTGCTCGTCGTAGGCCCGTCCGGCACGGCCGATCAGCCGCAGCGGGAACCGGGTGCCGTCGGCCTTGCGCGGATACCCGGCGGCGTCGAGCGCCGCGCCGGCCGCGGCCGGGTCGAACTTGCGCAGCTCGGCCGCGGACGGCTGCCAGTGGTACTTGCCGAACACCGGCGGCACGAGACCGGCGCCCTTCTCCGCGTAGCCGAGGTTCACCCGCGCCACCAGGGCGTCGAGGTCGATGGCCTGCGCGATCGCCCGGCGCACCCGCACGTCGCGCAGCACCGGGCTGCCGTCACCGATCGGCTCACCGGTGCGGGTCTGCGCGCCGGGGTTGATCATCAGCTCGGTGAAGCGGCGGCCCATCGCCTTGTTGCGGGTGACGCCCTCCTTGCCCTGCAGCGAGTCGAACTGGGCCGGTGCCATCCGGTTGACCAGGTCGACCTCGCCCTTGCCCAGCGCCTGCACCGCGGCGTCGGAGTTCTGGAAGTACACGAAGTGCAACTCGTCGTACTTCGGCGCGCCACGCCAGTAGGTCTTGTTGGCCTTGAGCTTGATGAACTGCCCCGGCACGTGCTCCGACAGCACGAACGGCCCGGAGCCCACGACCGGCATCTGGTCGTTGGCGTAGTCCTTGATGCTGCCGACCTTCGACCACACGTGCTCGGGCACGATCGGCACGTCCAGCGCCAGCATCGTCACCTGCGGCGTCTTGGTCCTGATGACCACGTTCCGGTCGTTCGGGGCGGAGACATGGGCGAAGTTGCTGACGAAGCTGCCGTTCGCGGTCCTGGCGACCTCGTCGGACAGCATCAGGTTGTAGGTGAAGGCGACGTCGCGGGCCGTGATCGGCACGCCGTCGGACCACTTCTTGCCCTCGGGGACCGTGAAGGTCCACGTCAGCCGATCAGGTGACTGTTCCCATTTGTTCGCCAGGCCCTCGGTCACCGACTGGTCCTCCGCGGCGTAGGCGGTCAGGTAGTCGTACATCAACCGGCCGATCTCGGTGCTCGACTGGAACACCGCGAGGAACGGGTTCATCGAGTCGATCTGCTGCACGATCGCGACCTTCAGGACCACCGGCTGCTGCGCCGATGCCGGAGGCGCCGCAAGGCCCAAAATCATTGCTGTCGCAAGCAATGCGCACAACTTCACCCGCACGAAAACCCCTCTTCCCCAGCAGCCCACCGCTAACTTACCGAGATGTGCGGATCATGATCTCGGCGGACATGGAAGGCGCCACCGGAGTCACCTGGACCGGGGACGTCGTTCCCGGTACCGAGCAGTGGCAGCGGTTCCGGCGCCTGTTCACGGCGGACGTCAACGCGTGCGTCACCGGCCTCGTCGCGGGCGGAGCGGAGCAGGTGATCGTCAACGAGGCGCATTCCTCGCAACGCAACCTCCTGCTCGAAGACCTCCACGCGTCGGCGCGCCTGCTCACCGGCCGCCACAAACCGTTGTCGATGATGCAAGGTATCGACTCCGATGTGGACGGAGTGGTCTTTCTCGGCTACCACACGGCCGCGGGCACCCGAGGCGTGCTCGCGCACACCTACCTGGAGAACTCCATCACCGGCGTGTGGCTCGACGGCGTGCTCGCCTCCGAAGGCCGCCTCAACGCCGCGCTGGCAGCCGAGTACGGCGCTCCCGTGCTGCTCGTGACCGGTGACGACCTCACATGCGAAGACGCCGCCTCCTACGCCGCCTCCGCGTGGACCGTGGCCGTCAAGGAGTGCGTGTCGCGGTACGCGGCCGTGTGCCTGCCACCCGCCGTGACTTCTTCACAGATCACAGAAGCGGCCACCGCGGCGATGGCCGCGGCAGGGCGTTCCGCCGGTGTCGTGGCGCCGCATCGCATCGAGGTCGAGTTCGACGCCTCGCACCTGGCCGACGCCGCCGCGGTCGTGCCGACCGTCGACTTGATCGGAGTGCGTCGGGTCGGGTTCGACGCCGCGTCGATGACCGAGGCGATGAAGGCCTTCAAGGTCGTCACGCACGTCGCGGCAGGGGCGATCGAGGGCCTCTACGGCTGACTACAGGCCGGCGAGCAGCAGCAGGAGCTCCATCTGTTCCACCGGCAGCGCCGGTGAGCCCGCCGCGTGGTGAACGGTCCAGTCATCGGTGTCGTCCAGCAACGCGATCAGCGACGACTCCGGGAGGTTGCGGTGCTGGGCGACCGCGCGCCGCACCGCGTGGTCGGGATCGGCCGCCAGCCCGGCGACGAGTTCGGCGGGCAGGTCGGGGTCGCGCGGGGCGAGGCAGCGCATCCGGGGATCGGCGTCGGTGGCAGTGGTTCACGCGTGGCGGCCGCGGAAGCGCGGAAACACGGGTAGGGCGAGTCGATGTGCGACAGCGGGTCGGCCATCACCCACTCCAGGCGCATCATGTGCAGCTCGATCACCAGGACGCTGCGGACGAGCGCCAGTTCCATCTCCTCGTCGTCCAGGTCGGGATCCACGTCGATCGGGTGCGGAGCGGCCTCGAACCAGGCGTGGATGGCCGTTCGCAACGGCTCCGGCGTGTCCTGCCGGGCGTAGACGCCGAGACGGACCTCCCCGCTGGGGTCGGTGCCGAGCACGTCCCGCAGTTCTGGTGGCAGCTGGGGGTGGCGGGCCAGCTGGGCACGGACCTCCGGGTCCGGATCCGCTGCCAGCCGCGCGGCAGTGGCGGCGTCGAGGCGGAGGTGCCGGACCGCCCCGGCCCTGGTGACCGGATCGGCGATCAGGGCCGGCACCAGGTCCGGTGGCGGCACCGGATGCGGGAACCGGGAGTGGTAGGTCGCGCACGCGGCTGCCCGGACCTCGTCTTCCGCGTCGGTCAGCAGGAGACGCCTGACGTGCTCGGGCGCCTCGGTCCACCAGCGGCCCAGCGCCGCCCGGACCTGCGGACTCGGGTCGGTCGCGAGGCTTTCGCGCAGGTCGTCCGGCAGGGCGTCGCTCTGTGCCAGGTACGCGCGGGTCTGCGGCTCGGGATCGGCGAGCAGCAGCTCGAACACCTCGCGCGCCGCTCCCTGATCGCAGCCCTTGACGAGCGCGGACCGCACGGAGGCGTCGGGATGGCGGGCCAGCCGCAGCCGTACGGGGTCGGGCAGGGCCCGGTTGAGCGCCAACGTGTGCAGCAACCGGTGCTCGCCGCCGGCGATGATCTCGTCGATCAGCTCACCGGTCAGGTCCGGGCGGGCCGCGACGTCACCGAAGCCCCGGCGGTGGGCGATCAGGCGGCGGACCATGCCCTCGGGCAGCGCCGGGTTGAGCGCGAGACCCTCCAGGGCCTTCTGCAGGTGCACCGGTGTTCCCCCATCACGATCGGCACAGGCCCGTCACAATTCCACACGAGGGCGCCGGATACGGTGGCGTTCATGACGCTGGACGTGGCGCAGCTGTGCGCGCAGCTCATCCGGTTCGACACCACCAACCGCGGCAGCGGGGGCTCCGCGGGCGAGCGGGAGGCCGCCGAGCACGTCGCGGCGGTCCTGCACGACAACGGGGTGCCACCCACGTTGCTCGAACCGGCCCCGCGGCGCACCAACGTCCTCGCGCGCGTACCCGGCACCGACCCGTCGCTGCCGGCCGTGCTGGTCCAGGCGCACCTCGACGTCGTGCCCGCCGACCCCGGCGAGTGGAGCTTCGACCCGTTCGGCGGGGAGATCCGCGACGGGTTCGTGCACGGCCGGGGCGCGGTCGACATGAAGGACATGGCCGCGATGACGCTGGCCGTCATCAACCGCTGGCACACCGAGGGCCGCCGTCCACGCCGTGACGTCGTGCTGGCGTTCGTGGCCGACGAGGAGGACCAGGGCGCCTACGGGGCGCATTGGCTCGTGGAGCACCACGCCGCCCACTTCGCGGGTGTGCAGGCGGCGATCAGCGAGTCCGGCGCGTTCTCCTACGACGTCGACGGCGTGCGGCTGTACCCGATCGGCACCGCCGAACGCGGCACCTCGCACATGAAGCTCACCGCCACCGGCCGCGCCGGGCACGGGTCGCGGCGCAACGACCAGAACGCGGTGACGGCGCTGGCCACCACCCTGGCGCGGATCGCGGCACACCAGCACCCCGTCCGGCTCACCCCGACCGTCGAGGCGTTCCTCGTCGGCGCCGGCAAGGCACTGGGCGTGGAGGTCGACCTCGACGACGTCGACGCGACGCTGGCCCGGCTCGGTCCCGCCGCGAAACTGGCCGAGAACACCGTGCGCTGCTCGACCACCCCGACGATGCTGCAGGCCGGGTACAAGGTCAACGTCATCCCCGGCACCGCCACCGCGCAGCTCGACGTCCGCACCCTGCCGGGCACCGTCGACGAGCTCGTCGCCACCATCGACTCGCTGCTGCCGCCCGGGGTGACCCGCGAGTTCCTCGAGCACCAGCCGCCCGTCGAGGCCCCCATCGACACGCCGTGGTTCACCGCGATGGCCGAGGCCCTGCGTGACGAGGACCCCGCCGCGGCCGTCGTGCCCTACTGCCTGGGCGGCGGCACCGACGCCAAGGCGTTCAGCCGGCTGGGCATCCACAACTACGGCTTCTCGCCGCTGCGGCTGCCCGTGGACTTCGACTACCGGGCCATGGCGCACGGCGTCGACGAACGCGTGCCCGTCGAGGGCCTGGAGTTCGGTGTGCGCGTTCTAGACCGCTTCCTGTCGAGCTGACCGCCGCTCGACGAGCTCCTGCACCGCACTGGGCAGCGTCGTCTCGAAGTCGATCAGCTTCGCCCACGTCGGCGTCACCACGATCCGCACCATGCCGTCGTAGAGCGAGCGGACCTCGCGCTCCCACTCCACCCGCTGCTCCGCGCTCATCCCGTAGCTGCCGTTCATCTGCAGGTACTCCTCCGGGATGCCGTCGACCTCGTCCAGCTCGACGGTGCCGCGGATCAGCAGGATCTTCGGCGGGTGCACCTCGGTGTCGATCGTCAGCGCCACCACCGGGTTCGCTCGCAGCGCGTGCAGCTTCGGCGCGTTCTTCGAGGTGCACAGCACGATCCGCTCGCCGTTCCAGGTGTGCGCGATCGGCACCGCGCGCGGCGTGCCGTCCTTCGCCACGTACGCC
>NZ_JAXAVV010000024.1:0-149151 GCF_033949925.1 Lentzea kristufekii | reverse complement strand
ACCAGATCGTGCGGCGCGAGTGAAGGACGCACGACCACAGCTTATCGGCGTACACGCGGCGATCCAGGTGCCTGGATCCACAGGTGAGCTGACGACATACGTCCCCCGCCGAATCGACAACGCGCTTCGAGCCGAGCTGACTGCCGGCATGGCGAGCGGATGTTTCCTGTTGCTGGTCGGCGGCTCGTCAGTGGGCAAGACGCGGACGTTGTATGAAGCCGTTCTCGCAGTGATGCCTGACTGGTGGTTGGTCCAGCCTGCAAACTCGGAAGAGATCGCCGCTGCCGCGCCGACCGTGCGAACGGTGCTGTGGCTGGACGAACTGCAGCGCTACCTCGGCGACGAGAGCGGGCTGACCGCAAGCTCGCTCAGGACGCTGATCCGTGCAGGAGTCGTCGTGGTCGGCACGCTGTGGCCAGACGAATACGAGACCAGGACCGCGCGGCGTCTCGACCACGGTACAGACACCCACGCCCGCGATCGCGAACTGCTCAAGATGGCTCATCGGATCGACGTAGCCGACGCCCTGAGCGCCACGGAAACCCAGGATGCCCATGCTGCGGCGGAACAGGACCCGCGGATTCGGGCCGCGTTGAACAGCTCCGACGGCGGCCTCGTCCAGGTGCTGGCCGCGGGTCCCGAGATGGTCAGGCGCTGGGAACAAACACCTGACCCATACAGCCACGCGATACTCACCTTCGCCATCGACGCCAGGAACCTCGGTGTGACTTCCATGCTCACCAAGGAAGTCATTGCGGCGGCCGTGCCGGGCTATCTCAGCCCAGCGCAACGTGCGACGGCTCCAGCTGATTGGCTGCAACGCGCGCTCGACTACGCCACGAAACCGGTGCACGGCGCGTCTGCCGCGCTAAGCCCTGTTCCCGGCGAGTGCATGGGACACACCGCCGGATACATGGTCGCCGACTTCTTGTTCCAGCACGCGCGGCAGGTTCGCCGAACGTCGCCGATCCCCACAACCTCGTGGGAGAGCCTTGTACAGCACGTGAATGACCTCGACGACATGTACCGCCTGGCGCACAGGGCCTACGAACGCGGCCTCTACGGTCACGCCGAAACGGCATACCAGCGAATCGTCGACGGCCGCCCGTGGTTCGCGACCGCGGCATGGCGCCTGAGCCAGATGTGGGACCGGCAAGGCCGCGTGGACGAAGCTGCCACTCTGTTGCGCTCTTTCAACGACTACGACGCAGATCAAGCACTGGCGCACATCTACAACGCGCACGGTCGTCCTGATGAGGCCATCCAGGTACTCACTCCATGGCTGGAAGACCAGGAGACAAAACGCTACGCCGCGTGGGTCATCGCGGACGTGCTTGCCGGACAAGGCCGCTACGAGGAAGCCGCGGAAGCGCTGCCAGATGGGTTCTTCGACTGCGACGAGGATCCCGATCGACTGTTCGGTTCTCTGCGAGCCAGCCTGCTTGCCAAACTGGGCCGCCTTGACGAACTCCGCCAGCGCGCCAAAGACGAGGACGACCTCGCCGGAGAGCAGGTCATCCAAATCCTTGTCGACCAAGGAAAACCCGAGGCGGCCATCGACTTCCTCCGCGAGCTCATCCTGTCGTCCCCATGGGGTGACACCTGGGCGATCGACAGACACGCCCAGCTCCTAGGCGCACACGGCCGCGCCGACGAGGTCCTGGACTGCGAGGCACCATGGGAGTTCAGTCCCTCCCTGGAAGTCGAGATCGAGCTCCATGCTGCCAACGGAGATTTCGATCAAGTCGACACTCTGGTCGACATCGAGAGGAAGCGCCCCGACTCGCTGTACAGCAGCCTGCCTCGACTACTCGCCTCTCTAGGGCAGTTCGACGAGCTGTACAGCAGGGCTCATGCAGGGGACAACCAGTCGGGAACCGCTCTGGCAGAGGCCCTTCGGCGCATGGAACATTCAGCCACCACTGTCGCCTTCCTGCGTGTGCACGGCAACGGGGTACTGCTCGAGCTCGCGGAATTGCTGGGCCGCCGCGGCTACGTCAGCGAGGGAGTCGCGGTTCTCACGCAGTACGCCGCAGCAGCTGCAGCACCGGACACTGTTGACGGCAACCCAAGCCTGACCGACTTCGTCGCGCGGCACGGTGGACTCGACAAACTCCGTATGCAGGCCGACGCTGGCGACAGCCAAGCAGATTCCAAACTCACAGGAATCTTGCTTGCACTGCGAGACGTCGACGGGCTTCGCGCCGAATCGCGCGCAGGAACAGCGCGGTCGTACCTTTGCATGCTCAAGGCCCTTGAGGCTCGAGGACTAAACGAGGAGTCCGACAGGTTGCGCCGCTTCGGATTTACCACAGACGGGTAATTGAGGCCGTGAATATGGCCGAGGTTAGCCTCGACGCGGAGCTTCCCCACTCATTTCGTGATGCTGACAACAAGAGCTGACACTGACACGGCAAGACTCAGCCACGACGCCAGCGGGTAAAAGTAGTCCTTGAGCACAATCCAACGACTATTGTTGCGCATCGGGTCGATAAATAGCGTATCCCGTTCAGCGAGCTTCCCGTCTGGACTCAACGACGTGCGACATGCGAGCGCGTGCTCCCTCTCGTAGTATGCACGCAAGCTTGGAATTAGGTCCGAGCGACCGGCCGCCACTAAGCCCGCCGCGTAGTACAGGAAGTCTACGTATGCAAGCAATGCCTTCTTGATCGACTGCGGATTTACGAGGTCACTTAGCTCCAGATCTATCAGCGGGTAGACGATCATAAGAGCGCGATCGGCAACCGTAGGCGGAGTTGCCCAATTTCGACGTTTCCCCTGCAGTGCCTTGAACAGCAACCGCGCGGCCCTGCCAGCCGCGTTCACACAGTAAATTAACCGGTACTCATCGTTACTAGACCTCCTCATGATCCGCTGCGAGAGCGCGATGGCGGCAAAGAAGGGAAGCTTCGAGGGCTGTCTCGTCACCAAGAACAACCAAGTGAATACCAGGAAGATCATGTAAGAAGTGACCAGCACAGGAGTCAGGAGTTCCTTGCTCGGATCTGAAAGTGCGGCGCGAATCATCCCCACACCAAATGGTACACCAACCACAACGGTGAGGAACGCAAGGACCCCCGCAACAGGAACCGCTCTCGACAAGAATAGACTGCGAAATCCCGCCGTAAGTCGGTGCCCTTCGAGTGCAAGCTCACACGCTCTAAGTCCGAGTGGGCGAGGCTCTCCGTCGAGATGCTCGATGCATCCGTGCATCTCGCCAGCGTCAAATTTGGAAGTATCCCTGCGCGCCGTTCTCTGGCTACGCCACCCGAAGCCCATGGCACGAGAGGCCAGTCACCGCCAGAGAGCCTGGCGTTGTGCTCCGATTTTGACTTAGCAACCAACCCTCGACCCCCACTTTTGTTCGCCCTGGAGCTTCTATCGATACTTCTCGGATGACCTAGCTGCCCCTGGTCGCCGCCCTGCTACGGCATGCCAATCTGCAGGTCTTCGCCAGGGTCATGCCACACGGTTCATCAGGCCATCTCGATGACGGACGGCATCGGACCGACTACTGCTCCGCCCAGACGTCGCCCGTCAACGGAGCACCGTTAGTTGGTCTCACGAAAAGAACCATGTGACGGGCACGAGTGATTGCGACTCGAATCAGTCGCCGATTGGCCTGCACCCGTTTGCTATCCCACGTAGTGTTCAACAACCGTGCACCGTGCTCGCCTTCGACGATGATCACCCCATCGAACTCTTTCCCCTTTGACTTGTGCATGCTCATCAAGCTCACGGGTGCAGGGTCCTGTTGGGACGCTTCTAGCGCTTCGTTGGCAAGTACACGCTGGACTGTGGCCGCGGCGTCGATGTAGGCGTGACTGCCGTTCCAGGCGTCTAGCAATGCCCATGCCAACGCGTCCGTAGCTTTGAAGAGGCGCAGCAGCCTAGCCTTATTGAAGAGTTCTGTAAGTTCCGCAGACCCCTGGAGCAAAGCGCGGGCTACTTGCCAGTCGAGCACAGGCGCGCCTTCGAAACCAACTCCGGCGTCGAACGAGGTGATGAGGGCCTTCGCCGTCTTGGAACGGACCGTCTTGCTGTCCACGAACGCCTCGATCGCTCGCTCGACCGTTTGAACCGTTGACCTCGCGCCCTCGACGCCGCCGCCAAGCTTTACACGGTAGAAGTCCGCGATCGCACTCAGCGTTCTCGGGATCGCTGCCTCTCGTTGCAGCCCAGGCCACTCCATGATCGAAGCAACGACGTAACCGGCCGCAGCAGCAAGTTCCGGGTCCCAGTTCAGCTCGTGGTCGACGCCGGGAAGAACGCTCTTGGCTGTCGAAGTCTCTGTGGAGATCGCTTCGGAGATCCTTCCGACGAGCGAGTTGGCTGGGGCAACTACAGCGATCGTCGGCGTCCGACCCAGCAACTTCTCCAGGTAAGTTCGAAGTGCGATAAGGAGCTGGTGGACAAGGACTTCACACGTGCCGGGCCATCGGTACACGTAGGTCTTCACGTTGTCGGGGACGGGCTGTGCCGCGTCGTTTCTCAGGATCGCGTTGGCGTAGTCGAGCAGGCCGCCACCTGGACTGCGGTGGTTGTCCTTCGAGAGGTCGAACGAACGAGGTTCCAGGTACTCGATGGCTTGCTGCACACGGGTTTCGTCGACACCTGGGATGTGATCGAAGATCCTCTGATCGGGATCTGCCAGGCAGACGATGTTGGAGTCCGCGCTGAGCGCTTGAACGGCTCGCCACTGGTCCGTGTTGGTGTCTTGGAACTCGTCGACGATGATCATGGGATACGTGTCGCTGTACAGCCTCCGCACTGCGGTGCACCCTTCGAGGAGGGTTGCGGCGGTCCCGGCGAGGCGGTCGAAGACATATCGGCCCTCCTCGCAGGCGAGACGGTGCGTTTCCTCGTTCCAGTCACCCACGAAGTCGGCCTTGAGCCGTCCCTCGCGGTCAGGAGTGATGAACGACGAGGGTTTGCCGGTCAGCAGACGTCCATGACTGCGCACTAGGTCGAGGAAGAACGCGTGGAAAGTCCTGATCTCCAGTCTGTCCCGTGCAGCGTGGTCAAGGAGGCCGCGCATGCGGTCAGAGATCTGCCGGACTGCGGCGCGCGAGAAGCTCAGGAACAGCACGTGTTGTTCGGGAGCGAGAGTCTCTACTGCCTCGCGGGCCTTCAACAGGGCAATGGTGGTCTTGCCACAGCCAGGACCACCCTCCACAAGAAGATGTCCTGTGGCGGCGAGTATGTCCTTGCGCGTGCCGTCAAGTTCCATCGGGCTCAGCGGCAATGTCCGGGCGCAGGTCGTCATCGATCTGCTGCAGGAACTCAGCCATCGACGCAGGCAGCTCAGCGATGCCCGAGCATTCGGCGAGCAGGAGGGGCGTGTAGCCCTCTGCACCCTTACGACCCTTCAAGATCGTGAAGACGTGGTCACGTACAGCCTCGTCGTCGGCCGCCTCCTCCAGGATTCCCCATTCCGGGACGTAGTCCGGGCGCGTGGTGATCTTGTTCGCGAAGCGTCGCAGTACCTCGACCGGGATCTCCGTCACGAGGAGTTTTTCCACGCCGGCGTGCTGAATGACCTCGTATTTGGTGAAGTCCGCAGCCTTGGCGGTCGCATCGGCGCTGAGTGGGGACGTCGGTGTGTCGTGTATGCCGTAGACCGGTTTGCCCATCGCGGCGAACACGGGCGCGAAGAGCGGCACCGAGGCATCGTTTCCGGCGTCGAAGATCGAGACGCCGGCTAGGTCAAGATGCTGGTAGTCAACGCTGCTGTCCTGGTCGAGTGCGTCCGCGATGATCGGGAAGGCCGCGGCCTCGGTCGCGCCCTCAACGACCAGAACGGCTCGCGCGAGCACAGCCTCGGCGAACTGGCGCCGATTGTCTCCGTATTTTTTACGCTTGAAATCGTCAGGCAAGGTCACGTTGGTGCTCGTCAGCGCGCCGGCCGCGTCTCGCGAGAGCACAACGATCTGTTCAGGGTCGAACTTCTCAATGACGTAAGGCGAGTGCGATGTGACGATCACCTGGCCCATCCGCTTGACGACAAAGTCGACCAGCCGTCGTTGGGCGTGCGGAGGCAACGCGATCTCGGGCTCCTCCATGGCGAAAATGACCGAGTCGTCGCCCTTCAGCTCCGCGATGTAGGTCAGCAGGGCGAATACCAGCAGGTTGAGCGAGCCGGTACTCAACCGGTTGAACGGGACGCCGTGAGCGCCGGGCTGGGTTGAGACGAAGAGCCGGAGCACCTCGCGCAGGTGTTCTCTGGTCAGCTCGGACACCTGAAGGTCGACGGCGTTAGGGTCGTCGGTCAGGTTGAGGAAACGATCGACGCGTTGGCGGACCTCGGTGCGAATCTTGGCAAAGCCCGAGTCTTCGCCGGCGATCGTCACGGCCTCGACGTCGCGAAGAGCCTTCTCCCAGAGCGATCCCTCAGTCCGCGACTCCAGTCGCACAATCGTGTCGATCAGTGACCCGCGTTGGAAGCTCAGCGCCCGGCTGCCTGTGCGGTTCGCGCGCAGGTACAGAAACCCGCACAGCCACTTGTCTTCCCGCGTGAACGGCTTCAAGCCCGCGCCCAGCTGCTGTGCCTCGTCAGTGAGGTCGTCCGTGACAACCTCCGGGTGAGCGAAGAACGTGCCTGCGACGAAATCGTCGTCTGCTGGATCGAAGCGGCCAAGGAAGACGACAGGCAGGCACCACTCCACGCCTTCCTCGTCTGCGACTTCGAGGGCATCTGGTGAGGTGTCGACGAAGTCGAGCGCAGCTGCCGACCAGCGGCGAAGCCGTCCCTTGAAACGCCGTTCAGCTTCGGGCGACAGTTCGGTAAGGATCACCTCGATCCGCACCTCAGGCAAGCGGCCCTCGACTTCCTGGTACTTAGCGGCGTGGAAGTCGTACTCGTCGATCACGGGGCGTCGGAAGAGGCGCTCCGGTCCCAGCACCAGGTCGAGCGCCTCACAGATGGTGGACTTGCCAACGCTGTTTCGACCGACGAGCAGCGCGTGGCCGTCCAGCAGGACCGTGCCGTTCTGGACACCGCGGAAGTTATGGAGGGTGAGGCGCCGGACCTTCATGTGGCCCGCACCTCCGGCATTAGGGGACTCGTCGCCAACAACACTGCTGAGGAGTTCTCGACCACGATCTGCATCCGAGGATGTTATGTCGCACCAGCTCGCTTGGCAGAGATCTGCACCTCGACCCGCGGTGCACCCGACCGGAGGTCGAGGACCGGCCTCGTGTTGATCCACGCCTCAGACGGTCTGTCCCGCAGGAGGATCCTGAACTGTAAGGGCCGGGTAGGACGAGTACCGGATCAGGCGGACAACTACAGGCCTCCGCTCGGCGGCGGCTCTCCGTGGATCCCACGCCCTCGGATGAAATGAACCCACCCGGTGGTGGCCGTGCAGACGCACCGCCGCCGTCGGCCCACGAGTTTCGAAACTCGAACGACCTGGAAACGAGTGTCCGAATCGAGCCCTGGACGGGTCATCTGGCGCAGGTCGCTCGTGCGGAGCCTGTTGCCCTGCCTTGCTTTCTGCATTGCCCGACCGTCGGCCCAGAGGGGCGGGTAGGCTAGGAGACGGCAGCCACGCTCTGCCTGACTCCAAGTTCGGTTAGACGCCCATGCCGTCACGTGCCGAGCGACCGAGGACAAGCCGTCTGTGACGCAGCGTGGAAGCCCCGTGATCATTTCTGACCCGCGGTGGCATGGGCTCCGCTGGAGCGAGAGAAATGATCAACAGCGACTCCAACTCCCGGCAACGCGAACGCACACGTGCGATCCGCGCGCGGATGCGCCTCACCGGCGAACCCTACGTGGTGGCGGCCCGGCACCACGACGCTGAGATGCGCCGAAAGGCCGCCGATCGCATGCCGGTAGTGCGGTGCCCCCAGTGTTCCGAAGGCACTGTGGAGGTAGACGTGACTCCGGCATGTCCGGTGTGCGGCGCGACTTGGGATTCCGGCGCGCAGCTCGCGGTCGAGTACGCGGCGGAGTTCCTCGGTCTGGACTGGCACAGCTCGATCAAGGACGGCGGCGCCCCTCCGACCCAAGATTGCCCGGACTGCGGCGAGCAGGCAGTCGTTACGGTCCGGTCGAAAGACACCACGTTCTGGACCAGGATGTGCCTGTCCTGCGCGACACCCTGGAACGAGTCGTGTATTCGCTGCGGCGCCCCGATTCAGCATCGCGAAGACGGGGACTCGTTGGCGTGCCACGAGTGTTGGCAGGACGCGATCGCAAGAGACTGACCGGCCGACGAGTCCGCGGGGTCGGTGGCATGTCTGCCGGCCCCGTACGGACGGCAGGTCGAGCGCGGGGGTGTGCACGTTGCGGCACGGCACCCGTGTTCGCACCGCCGGACGGGGTAGCGCATCAGGCCAAACGGCCACCGTAAACGCCCGCTGTGCCAGGAACCTGCGTCCGGCGGGCAACCAATACCTGGCACGCCCCGATGACGGTCTGCGGCCATCCCGAAGTCCCCTGGCAGATACCACCCAGACGGGCGACCAGTGCCTGGAGCAGAACCGTGACCCTATTCCACGATTTCCAGGGGCCTGCTCCAGTTTTGCTCCAGTTCGGTACACCACCGTCCACACTGGACAAACAACGAAGATCGCCCGCCGAACCTGTTTTCGCAGGTCAGCGGGCGATTCGCATACTGTGTTAAATTGTGGAGCTGAGGGGACTCGAACCCCTGACCCTCACACTGCCAGCCTGGTTCGTAGCGGTGCATCACCGGCGTTCATCAGCGGGCACCACCACTCCGCCCACCTGGGTGGTGCGCCACGCCGCGATATTGCGCCTTGCCCCAACGCCGCACACCGGTCAGCCCTCGCGCCACCTTCCGCGCTAGCCTCGCGCCGCCTACCTGACGCCCCACTTGGCCCGCATGTTGCGGGCCGCCACGCGGGCGCCGGACATCCGCATCTGCGCGAACTGCTCGCTCACCCCGTACGTCTGCGCGACCTGTGCGTTGGTCATGTCGTCGAAGGCGGCCTGGAGGGCGCTTTTCCACGGCACGAGCAGCTCGCCGGACACGAAGGTCGCCTGCTTTTCCTTGTCCTGATCAAACCGGCGACATCCCTTCTCGGTCAGCAGGACCTCGTCGAAGGGGTGCTCGAGCAGGAAGTGGCCGAGTTCGTGGGCGATGCTGGACCGCCGCCGGACGGGCGCGTGAGAGGCGTTCTCGATGATCAGCCGTCGCTGCCCGACCGGCACCAGGGCAGCCGACCAGGCGGACGTCCGCGTCGTGGTGAAGTGACGAACGGCGTGCTCGCAATCCAGCAGTTCGTCGATCGCGTAGACGGGGATCCCGTGGGCCTCCGCCAGCCGGTACGGATCCAGTGGCTGGTCCAAGGTCAGGCCGAGTTCAGCCCGCTCCTCGTCGGCCACCTCCCGCATTTTCGCCTGGGTCCAGCGGCAGGTCATGTGTCAGCCCTTCTTCGCGGCCCGTTCCGTGACAAACCTCCGCACCGCAGAGCTGATGAGGTCCTCGAGGTGCTCCACGTCTTCCTTCTTCAGATCACGTCGCGCCCGGAGCAGCGGCGCCAGCTCCGCGAGCAGCGGCGGCTCCTCGTCGATCCTCACAGGCCGGTCGTCCTCGTCCACCATGAACTTCTCGGCGGGCACTCCCAGCCACGTCACCATCGCGGCGAACGCGTTCACGTCGGGCTTCGCGTCCTCGTTCGCCAGCCGCGACATCGTCGAAGGGCTCACCCCGAGCTCCTTGGCCAGCTGCCGCCAGGACATGTCCTTGCTCTCTCTAGCGGCGTCCAACGCCGCATGTAGGCGAGCCACGTCGACCGTCATTCGTGCCATGCACACCCCTCACTGGTCCGTGTCGCATTTCTACCACTGCTCGACAAGTCGAGCACCTGTGGTACCGTTCGACTTGAGTGTTCGACATGTCGAACACTGGAAGCAAGTCGGGACACTCGTCTGGAGCATCCCGGCTTCTACGACGATCAGGAGGGGGACACCGATGCCCATCACCACCGAACACACGGACCGCGAGGCTCACGAGCGTCCGGTCAGGTTCCAGGTCACCGTCAACAAGCACGCGGTGACGCTCACCGAGCACCGGATGACCGGTCTCGAGATCAAGCAGGCGGCCAAGGACCAGGGAGCCGCGGTCGAAGTCGACTTCCAGCTCTCGGTAAAGCGGGGCCACCGCTACGAGGTCGTCGGCGACGACGACACGATCGCTGTCCACAAGGGGCAGGAGTTCATCGCCGTCGCTCCCGACGACAACTCGTGACGACCCTGACCCCGGCGGTCGCAGAGGCCGTCGCCGCCGTCCGCGCACACTTCGCCGACCACTCGGTCGAGGTCACCGCGGACGGCGCTGGCGGCGCGATCGTCGTTATCGACAACGTGGACTTCGGATCCAGGTACACGCCGCAGACCACCTGGCTCGGCTTCCAGATCGACGCCGCCTGCCCGCACAGCGACATCTACCCCTTCTACTGCGGCAGAGTCGCCCGCACTGACGGCGGGGCACATGGTGAAGGCGTCCAGACCATGGAATGGCGCGCCCGCCCCGCCCTGCAGCTGTCTCGCAGGTCGAACCGCCGCAACGGCCTCGACAACGCCGTCCTCAAGGCGGAGAGGGTGATCACATGGTTCGCGACCAGGTAAATCCACCAGCCGAGGGCTGGAGCCTGACACTCCCTCCGCGTCTCTGGGCCGAGCTCGCGCAGCACCTCTTCACCGACGGCGACGAGCATGGCGCTGTGATCCTCGCCGGCCTCGCCGACGGGCCTCGCGGGCCTCGCCTTCTCGGCCGGGAGCTTCTCGTCGCGCAGGACGACCACGACTACGTTCCCGGCACCTATGGGTATCGGGCGTTGCCGTCCGAGTTCGTCCGCGACGCGGCGGTGCGCGCCGCCGACGAGCAGCTCGCCTACCTCGCGGTGCACAACCACTACGGAACCACCAGCGTCGGGTTCTCTCGAGTCGATCTCGCCAGTCACGAACGCGGCTACCCCGCGTTGCGGCAGATCACGGGCCAGATCGTCGGCGCCGTCGTCTTCACCCCGCAGGCGGCCGCCGGAGACCTCTGGCTGCCCGGTGGCGAACGAGTGGAACTGGCTGAGGTCGTCATTCCGGACAACAACATCATCCGGCTGCGGCCACGTCCTGCCCCAGCCGCAGCCGCAGACCACGGCCACGACCGGCAGGCCCGGCTCTTCGGCGACCAGGGGCAGCAGACCCTTCGGCGGCTTCGTGTCGCTGTCGTGGGACTGGGTGGTGTCGGCAGCATGGTCGTCGAGTTCCTGGCCCGCCTGGGCGTCGGGCACCTGGTCCTCATCGAGAACGACAGGGCCGAGGAGGCCAACCTCCCCCGCCTCGTCGCGGCCAAGCAGTCGGACGTGGGCAAACCGAAGACCGAGCTGGCCGAACGCAACGCTCGCCGCGCGAACCCGGAAATCACGATCGACGTGATCCCGCAACGCGTCGAGCACCCGCAGGCGAGGCGAGCACTGGCCGGCTGCGACTGGATCTTCCTCGCCGCCGACACCGACTCGGCCCGGCACTGGGTCAACGAAGCTGTTCACCGCTACCTCATCCCGGCCACCCAGGCCGGCGTCAAGGTCCCTGTGAACGCCGACGGCACCATCGGCCAAATTCACGCGGTCACGCGCCTTCTCGTCCCAGGCAAGACGTGCCTGTGGTGCGACGGCCTGATCAACCCGACCAACCTGGCCATCGACATGCACAACGCCGAGGAACGCCGGCTCGCTCGCTACGTCGACGAGGTGCCCGCCCCCAGCGTGATCGCTCTCAACTCGCTGGCGGTCGCCGAGGCCGTCAACCACTTCATGCTCGCGGTCACCGCGCTGCACGAGAACAGCACCGACACCGCGGCCTCGCTCCACCGGCCGAGGAGCCGCGAACGTGACCTCGTCGAGTCACGTCAAGATCCGACGTGTCCGGCTTGCGGCCCTGGCGGTCCACTCGGACGCGGAGACCACTGATCACGCCGACGACGGCCCCGGCCTGCCGGGTAGGACCTGCACGTCAGTACCAGATCCCAACCGACGGCTCGCGCAGCAAGCTAGGCGCCGCAGCGGGCTGGCACGGTTTGGCGCGCGCCTGCACGTGCAGATTTCCGCGCCCGTCAGTCCCCCATGCCACCAGCATGGCCACGACGACGGTGATGGTGAGCAGCCGGCCGGTAGTGGCCGCAACCGGAAGTTCGTCACCGAACCCAGCTCCAGGCGTCCACACAGGATTCAAAATCGCGGACGTCGGAGAAGAACGCGATGACATCGAATCTCTCGAGCGCTGTCCGCACGGCGGTCTTTCCTCGGGCGCCACAAGTCACCGGGCACTTCAGCTGGCCCCTACTTCGAACACATCCTGCGCGGCGTGCGCACCGAGATCCCCAACTACTTCAGGGACTAGCACATCCCGGCGCATCAGGTGCCAGCGTGCATCATCGATGAGATCACCAGACAGAGCCGCTTGGATAACGCCGCTGCACACCACGATCACGGTCAGGAAGAACACCCGAACGGAGGACAAGATTCGCTTTAGCCAACGCGACCCCATTTCGCCCTGGGCAAACCGATTCTCCCAAAATCCTCCCAAACACCACGTTACCGGCCAGTACAGACCACTGTGGACAGTCGTGTCAAGATCGAAAAGAGCGCACGAAAAAGCCCGCTGACCTGGGCTTTCACCCAGAATCAGCGGGCTGATTTAGACCGTCGGGACGACAGGATTTGAACCTGCGACCCCTTGACCCCCAGTCAAGTGCGCTACCAAACTGCGCCACGTCCCGGCCACACTCCCGGTTCCCCGGCGTGCATGGGAAATCCTACAACACCGCGGACAGAGATCAAAAACGGCCCCCACAACAGGCCGCGAGCTGCGGAAATACGGCGGGGACCCGAAGTTCGGGTCCCCGCGTCCCTCGGTCCGACCGATCCCCCGATCCTCGACCGACACCAGAACTATGCGGTGGCGGCGTCTCGGGCGCCACCTCCGAAAGTCGAGTCTTGTCCGTCAACCTTCGATTTACCGGAGGGTAGGACGGCGCTGACGCTGAAGCCGCCGTCTGCCCGGTACGAGGTGGTCAGGGTGCCGCCTGCCAGGCGTACTCGTTCGGAGAGGCCGTGCAGGCCCGCGCCTCCTCCGTCGGCCAGGGACGGTAGGTCGCCTGGGCCGTTCACGACTGTTACTCGGACTGGGGAGGCTCGGTCCACGGTCACCGTCACCGTGGCTCCTGGGGCGTGTTTCGTCACGTTGGTGAGGGACTCTTGGACTACGCGGAAGAGGGCTCTGGAGACTGCTGGGGAGAGGGCGGTGTCACCTGTTTCCGACAGCGTGACGGAGACGCCTGCTACTCGGGCCCGGTCGATCAGTTCCTGCAGGGACGGGTAGGTCGTGTCGGAGTTCAGGAGGCCTAGGGCTGCTCGCATCTCGGACAGCGATTCCTTTGCCAGCGCTCGTAGACGTAGTGCTGTCTCGCGTACTGCTGGGTCTGGTGCGGTTGCCGCCAGGGCCGCTGACTCCACTGCTATGAGGGTGGCGTGGTGGCCTACTGCGTCGTGGATTTCGCGGGCTATCCGGGCTCGTTCCGCGGCTCGGGCCGACGTTTCCTGGGCCTCTAGTTCTGCCGCTCTTGCTCTTCGGGTTTCGTAGAGGGACTGGGTCAGTTCCTTGCGGGTGGTCAGGAGGGCGCCCAGTGCCGTGGGGGCTGCTGCCAGGCCGAAGGCGAAGGCGGTGGCCAGGAGCAGGGGGCCGAGCGGGATCGTCTCTGTCAGCAGGACCGGGATGATCGAGGCGGCCGTCATCAGGAGTACCCAGAAGATCTGGACGTGGATCGACTTCTCCATGCGGCCCAGGCGGAACTGGGCCACCAGGGCGGGGGCCCAGCCCAGGCCGCCGGCTATCGCGGGGACGCACAGGAGGGACGCCAGCCACGGCCAGCGCAGGCGGAGAGGGAGGAGCAGGGACGCGGCTACGGCGGTCCAGAGGGACCAGGTGAACGGGCGGTCCTGGGTCAGGAGGACGACGCCTGTGGTGATGCCTACGGTGAGGGTTTCGCTCAGGACCGGTTTCACCACACACCGACCTGGTGGGCGACCAGAGCCGCCTGCACCCGGTTCTCCACGCCCAGTTTGGTCAGGACGGTGGAGACGTAGCTCTTCACCGTCGCTTCGGAGAGGCAGAGTTCCTCTGCGATGGAGTGGTTCGAGCGGCCGGCGGCGACCAGTTCCAGGACCTGGCGTTCGCGGGCGGACAACGAGTCCAGCTGCCGGTTCGCGCGGAAGCCCCGCAGGCGAGGAAGCAAACGGGCGGTGATGCGAGGGTCCAGGACGGCGCCGCCTGCTGCCAGGTCGACGACTGCTCGGACCAGGGCTTCGGGTTCGGCGTCCTTCAGCAGGAAGCCCTGGGCGCCGAGGTCCAGGGCTGTCGCCACGTAGTCGTCCAGGTCGAACGTGGTCAGCACCGCGATCGCCGGTGGGGTGGCCCAGGTTCGCAGGCGGCGGACCGCCTCCAGGCCGTCCACGCCCGGCATCTGGACGTCGACCAGCACCACGTCCGGTAAGTGGGCTAGGACTTCCTCCACCAGTTCGGCGCCGTCGGCCGCTTCGCCGACGACCTCCACTCGTCCGTCTGCTTCGAGGAGGACTTTGAGGCCCCGCCGCAGCAGGGCCTCGTCGTCGGCTAGCACCACGCGTACGGCCACCAACCCAACCAACCGCACCCCATGACAAAGGGCAACCAGATCGGCCGGGTCGTCACCCGGAGAAACTACTTCTTGGAGGAGCCGGCCTTCTTCTTCTCGCGCACGCGCACGGAGATGCGGACTGGGCTGCCCTGGAAGCCGAACTCCTCACGCAGCCTGCGCTCGATGAACCGGCGGTACGAGGCCTCGATGAAGCCGGTCGTGAACAGCACGAACGTCGGCGGGCGGGTCGAGGCCTGGGTCGCGAACAGGACCTTGGGCTGCTTGCCGCTACGCACGGGCGGCGGGGTGGCGGAGATCAGCTCGGTCAGCCACTGGTTCAGGCGGCCGGTCGGGACGCGGGTGTCCCACGAGTTCAGCGCGGTGCGCAGGGCGGGGGCGAGCTTGTGCACGGCGCGGCCGGTCAGGGCCGAGATGTTGACCTTGTCCGCCCACGGCACGCGCACAAGTCCGCGCTCGAGTTCGCGCACCATCTCGTTGCGGCGGTCCTCGTCGACCAGGTCCCACTTGTTGAACGCCAGCACGCACGCGCGGCCGGACTCGACCACCATCGTCAGCACCCGGAGGTCCTGCTCGGCCAGCGGCTCGTGCGCGTCCAGCAGCACGACCGCGACCTCGGCGGTCTCGATCGCGGACTTGGTGCGCAGCGACGCGTAGTACTCGGCGCCGCCGGAGAACTTCACGCGCTTGCGCAGGCCGGCGGTGTCCACGAAACGCCAGATCTCGCCGTCGAGCTCCACCAGCGAGTCGACCGGGTCGACGGTGGTGCCCGCGACGGAGTCGACGACCGAGCGGTCCTCGCCCGTCAGGCGGTTCAGCAGCGACGACTTGCCGACGTTCGGCTTGCCGACCAGCGCCACGCGACGGGGACCGCCGTGGCGGCCGCCGAAGTCGTCGCGCGGGCTCTCGGGGAGCCTGTCGAGGATCACGTCGAGCAGGTCACCGGAGCCGCGGCCGTGCAGACCGGAGACCGGGTACGGCTCGCCCAGACCGAGCGACCACAGCGACGCGATGTCGGCGGTCAGCCGGTCGTCGTCGACCTTGGACGCGCAGAGGATCACGGGCTTGTTGGACCGGCGCAGGACCTTCGCGACGGCCTCCTCGGTGGACGTGGCGCCCACCGACCCGTCCACGACCAGCAGGATCACGTCGGCGGTCGCCATCGCGAGCTCGGCCTGCGCGGCCACGGAGGCCTGCAGCCCGACCGCGTCCGGCTCCCAGCCGCCCGTGTCGACCACGGTGAACTTGCGGCCGTTCCACAGCGCGTCGTACGCCACGCGGTCGCGCGTCACGCCGGGCACGTCCTGCACCACGGCCTCTCGTCGGCCGATGATGCGGTTGACCAGCGTGGACTTGCCCACGTTCGGCCGTCCCACCACCGCGAGCACCGGCTGCGGCGGCGCGGCTTCCTCGCCGCCAGAGCCGTCGAGGTCGTCGAACGCTGACCAGTCGGCCTCGTCCTCCCAGGTGCCGTCCAGGTCCGTCATCGTCTTCCCTCACTCTTGCGAAGTCCATCTAGTTCGGCGACCAGTGTCGCCAGGCGGTCGCGCACCTGCTCGGTGGCAACGCCCAGGGCCGCCCGGCCCTTCCCCTCGGGAAGGTGGAACGGCTCACCGATGAGCACGTCGACCTCGGGCCGCCAGCCCTTGGCCTGGTACGTCCCGCGGCAGGCGATCGGCAGCACCATCGCGGCGGACGTCTTCGCCAGCCACGCGGCGCCGTTCTGCGCGCTCGCCACGGCTCCCTCGCCGCGCGTTCCCTCGGGGAAGACCCCGATCACGCCACCGGCTTTGAGCACGGACAACGCGCTGGTCAGCGCAGTGCGGTCGGCCTCTCCCCGCTTGACGGGGATCTGCCCGATCTTGGCCAGGAGGTAGCCGACGACGCCCTTGAACATCTCCTGCTTGATCAGGAACGTCACGCGCCGGGGCAGCACCCCGAACAGGATCGGCCCGTCGGCCATCGAGCTGTGGTTCGCGACGACGACCACGCCGCCGCTCAAGGGTACGCGGTCGCGCCTGTGCACCCGAATCCGGAACTGCCAGGCGTAAGGCACGCGCCCGATCCAGCGGCCGAGATCGAACAGCCAAGGCACCGTCCCCTCGGGAACGCTCACCCGGTCACCCGCAGTCCACGGCGGTCCACGAGGTCCAGCAAGGCCTGCACGGTGCCCACGAGGTCGAGGTCGGTGTTGTCGAGCTCCACCGCGTCGTCGGCCGCCTTCAACGGCGACACCGCGCGCGACGAGTCGTACTTGTCGCGGCGCTGCACGTCCGCGAGCGCGGCGTCCACAGTGGACTGGCGCCCGGCTGCGTTGTCCTGCTTGGTCCTGCGCGCGGCTCGCGCGTCCGCCGACGCCGTCAGGTAGACCTTCAACGGGGCGTCGGGCGACACGACGGTGCCGATGTCACGGCCCTCGACGACGATTCCGCCCACGTGGTCGACGGCGTCCGCGATGATCGCCCGCTGCTGGGCGACCAGCAGCTCGCGCACGTGCCGGGTCGCGGAGACGGGGGACACGGCCAGCGACACCTCGGGCCCGCGGATCTCGGCCGACACGTCGTCGCCGTCGAGCGTGATGCCCGGCCTGCGCGGGTCGGTGCCGACCACGAGCACCGCGTTGTCCACGACCGCCGCGACCTTGACCTCGTCCGCCGGGTCGACGCCCGCGCGCAGCACCGCCAGCGCGATCGCCCGGTACATCGAGCCGGTGTCGAGGTAGCGCGCGTCGAGCGCCGTCGCGAGGCGCTTGGCCACGGTGGACTTGCCGGTGCCGGCCGGTCCGTCGAGAGCGACCACACCGCGCAACTGACCCTGGCCCACAGCAGCTCCCTCCGAGACACCCACTGCCACATTGTGCCTGGTGCGGACGCTCACACCGCAGGCGGGACAGTCCACGACGGTTCCAGCGCGACAACCTCGCCGACGACGCGCCGGAGATCACCCGCCACCAGCGCGGGATCACCCTCGAACAGCCGGACGTCGATGTCGGCGTAGCTGCCCTGCTGCGCGGCGGCGAGGGCGTCGTGCGGACCGGCGAGGAACGCCGCGTGATCGGCCGCCGAGCGCCAGAACGCCACGACGTGCGCGATCCCCGGTTCGCCCCACCCGCCGCGCTGACCCAGGAACCCCGGCACGTCCGCCAGCGCGCCCCAGCCCCGCTGCCCCCGGTCGAACGCGGCCGGATCGGTCACCCGGCAGCGCACCCACTTGATCAGCACCCCGCGACGGTATCGATCGGTGGAATCAGCAACAGGCGCGAGCCCTCCCGGTCGATCTGGTGTGCGCATCGTCGAACCCATGGAGGACTCAGTGACCACCGCTGAACAGCGCGCCGAAGTCGAGGCGTTGCTGCGCCGCACGCTCGCCGCCCACAAGTCGATGTTCCTCGCCACGGCCGGCTCGGACGGCTCGTGGGTGAGCGGCGTCTACTTCGCCGAGAACGGGCTGCACACGCTCGAGCTCGTGCTGGAGGAGCGCGGCCGGACGCTCAGGGCGATCAAGGAGAACCCCGAGGTGGCGCTGGTCGTGTCGACCGGGTCGCCGATGGAGCCGTTCCTGCAGGCGCGGGGCACGGCCGAGGTGGTCGAGGGGGCCGAGGACGAGGCCGTGCGGCAGCGGCTCGTGGCGAAGGTGCCCGAGGTCGAGCCGTTCCTCGCCACGCCCATCCGCGCGTTGAGGATCTCCGTGCCGACGTGGCGCATCACGGACATCGTCAACGGGTGGCTGCCCGGCAGGGACTTCAGCGCCTGAGGTCGTCGGAGCCCCGCTCGTCCGGGCGGGGCTCCGCCAGCTGCTGGAACTCCTCCTCGGAGATCGGCAACGGAGTGCCGTGGAGCGCATTGCCGACCCACTGCCAGCCGTCCGGTGTCCACCGCTCGTACTTGTCCAGCTTTCTGGCTGGGAATAGGACGTTGCCGAAGTCGTAGACGTCGTCCTCCCGCGGAAGAACGCTTGGTAGTAGTGGAGCCGGCCGCGGAACTTGGCCGACCTGGCCGTGAGTGCGCTGACGTACCGGTCGATGCCGAAGATGTGCTCGCTGGTCTCCTCGACCACCCAGTGCGGCTGCACCCGCCCGAGCACGTCGGTGGGTCGCCAGCCGAGATCGTCCACGGCTTCGTCGCCCGATCCGGTGTGACGGACGATCTCCCGTTGACTGCTGGAGTCGAGCTGGACGTCGAAGTACCTGACCTCGGCGGTTTCCCTGAGCCGGCTGATCCGCCGGACCTCCTCGCGGCCGACCGCCAGGACGTGCGCGTGCCATGGCTCCTGCCCCGGCACCCACTCGCCCTCGTGCAGGAACGTCTCCCACTTCCCGTCGCCGTCGGTGGAGCACCGGATCAGAGAGTGCGCTCGGTCGAGGGCCACGAAGTCCCTCAGGCCGTCGAACACGGCGAAGTACTGGTGACCGTCCACCGGCTCGGCTCGCCGCCGGGCCGTGAGGAGGACGATGATCGCCGCCAGCTCGTCACGCTCGCTCGGCAGCAGTGGCAACGCGAAATGTCGTAGGAGTCGCGGTCACCTGCTCGCGACAGGCCGTCGCTCCTCGTCCACACGCCGTGGCCGTCGTACTTCTGCTCGTCGTGAACACCGATGCTGCGATAAAGGCCTTCGGCGTTGGCGACATCGGACATGCCGTGCCCGTCTTCGAACAACGCGTAGTAGCGGTACTCGGCCAGATAGGGCTGGAACACGTCACCCCCCAGTGATCACCCGATGTGAGCGGGCAGAACCGGCGTTCGGGACGCACACTTGGCCCTCCGGCCTGGAGGCATCCGATGACGTTGCTGCCCCAGCTCGAAGCCCCGCTCTTCCTCACCGACGGCGGCGCCGAGACCACGCTCATCTTCGACGACGGCATCGACCTGCCCGACTTCGCCGCGTTCCCGCTGCTCGACGATCCGGACGGCCACGCGGCGCTCACCCGCTACTACGAGCGCTACGCCGGCATCGCCGAACGCGACGGCACCGGCATCGTGCTGGAGACGGCCACCTGGCGTGCCAGCGCCGACTGGGCCGCGCGGCTCGGCTACGACGCCGAACGCCTCGCCGCGGCCAACCGCAAAGCCGTCGACCTGCTTCTGGACGTGCGGCAGCGGTTCGCGATCCCGGTCGTCATCAGCGGCTGCGTCGGACCGCGCGGCGACGCCTACCGGCCCGAGTCGATCATGACCAGGGAGGAGGCACGCGACTACCACTCGACGCAGATCCGGACGTTCGCCGGCACCCACGCCGATCTCGTCACCGCCATGACGCTCACGAACGTCCCCGAAGCCACCGGCATCGTCGACGCCGCCGAAGAAGCGAACGTCCTCGTCGTCATCTCGTTCACCGTCGAGACGGACGGCAGGCTGCCGAGCGGGGACGCGCTGGGCGACGCGATCGAGGCCGTCGACCGCGACACGAACGGCTACCCGGCCTACTACATGGTCAACTGCGCGCATCCCACGCACATCGCGCCGGCGCTCGACCCCGAGGCCGCGTGGACGAACCGCCTCCGGGGCATCAGGGCCAACGCGTCGAAGCTCAGCCACGCCGAGCTGGACGAGGCCGAGACGCTGGACCGGGGTGATCCCGCGGAGTTCGCGGACGACTACCGGAGACTCAGGACGCGCTTTCCCCGGCTGACCGTGCTGGGCGGGTGTTGCGGCACCGACCACCGGCACGTCGACGCGGTCAGCGCCGCGTTCAGTGGTTGAGGTCGGTCCTCAACGCCGCCGCACCGCGCAGGTAGACGTGCTTCACCGCGGATCGCGGCAGATCGGTCTCGACGTGCGCGAGCAACCTGATCACGCGCGGCATCGAGCCCGGCACCGCGATCTCGGTCGCGGACAGCAGCGGCACGTCCGAGAGCCCGGCCTGGCGCGCGGCGTAGGCGGGGAACTCCGAGACCAGGTCGGGTGTGGCGGTGAGCACGACGCTGATCAGGTCGTCGGACGTCAACGCGTTGCACGTCAACACCTCCCGCACCAGCTCGGCCGTGGCCTCCAGCAGCAGGTCCCGCGAGTCCGCGTCGATCTGCGTGGCTCCCCTGATCGCTCGCACCGCCATGCGATCGACCCTAGCAGCGGTCCAGAGTGGACTTCAGCGGTCGACGACGATGTTGGGGAACTTGAGGGTGAGGTCGAGCAGGTTCACGACGTAGGCGCCCCAGCCGCCGCCGAGCAGCACCAGCCGCCGCTGTCCCAGTGACGACGCCGTCTCGATCAGCACGTGCAGGCCGCTCGACCCGATGAACGTCAGGGCGGTGAAGTCGACCATCACGTCACCGTCCCCGGACGAGCAGGCGAGCGCGAGTTCGGCGCGCAGCAGGTCGCTGGTGCTCAGGTCGACCTCACCGGTCAGCGTCACCAACGCGCCGTGGCGACGTACCTCCAACAAACCTGGCTGGTGTTCCATCGTGGGTGCCTCACGAGTCGGGAGACAGCAGATCGCGCACCGCCGCGAGCACACGAAGCGGGTGTGCGGGCTTCGGCAGATATGCATCGGCGACGTGAGCGGCCGGCTCGATCGCCGAAACGGCTACAACCGGTACGCCGAACGTTCGCGCCGCCGCCGCGAACCTGGTCCCCTCACCATGAGACGTCAGCAGGTCGACGATCGCCAGAGCCGGTGGACTCTGAAGAGACTCCTCGGCGGCCGGGATCGTCGTCACGAGCGCGACCTCGTAGCCCTCGGCGTGCAGGAACGCGGCCAGCGACTGGCCGGAGAACCGGTCGCCGTCGACGAGCAGCACGCGCGGGCATCCCTCAGGCGCGGGCAGGTCCGGGACGCCCGCGCGCGACCAGACCCGCACGAGCGCTCGCACGACCGTGCCGGGCCAGGTCGGTCTGCCGGGCCTGACCTGCACCTCGTCGGCGATGCCGAACAGCAGGCGCAGTCCCAGCGGCCGGGTGCCGGTGCCGGCGTCGAGGTCGAACACGCCGTCGTCCTCGATGGTCAGCAGCACGGCGTGGTCGCGCGGTTCCCACGTCACCCCGACGATGGACGCCCCCGCGCGCCGCACCGCGTTGTCCGCCGCCTCGGACACCGCGAGCAGCACGTCCCGCGCGTCGTCGCCGTGCAGACCCGACTCGCCGGCGAGGCCTCGCACGAAGGCCCGGATCTCCGGCAACGACCCTGGTGTCGCCGGGAACCACCGGGTCCGCGCGTCCATCACGCGGCGAGCACCGGAGCTCTCAGCAAGGGGGTGATCAGCGTTCGCAGCGTGGTCGCGCGGCGTCTGCCCGCCTCGGCGTGCAACGGTTCGAGCTTCTTGCGCGTGCGGGCGGACATCATGTCGCCGGTCTGCGCGACGGCCAGCCCCGCCGTCACCGCCGCCTCGTCCGCGTCCCCTTCCACGAGGTGGTTGAGCGACAACGCGATCAGCGCGAACGTCCGGCTGCGCGCCATGTCGTCGCGGTACCCCGTCACAGCCTGGTGCAACGCCGTGATGGCCGGCCGGGCGAACCCGCGGTCGACGGTGCGTGCGAGAGAGGTGTAGACGGCACCGGTGATGCCGGAGAGGTCGTGCACGTCGAAGAACGCCGCCCACGGCGCCGCGCGCTCCACATCTGACCGTGCGAACTCGTCGTGCGCACGCCCCAGCGACGCCAGCGCGGACACTCGATCCCCCATCTCCGCGTGACACCACGCTTGGTTCGCGGCCAGGATCGCGTTCGTGTGGTGGCTGTTCGCGACGATCGCCGCGAGCCGGAACATGCCCAGCGCCTCGGCGGGTCCACCGTGGTGCAGGTGGACCCGCCCCATCCGGTAGCGGATGTTCGCCACCAGGTCCTCGTCCTCGGCGAAGTTCAGGGCGAGGAGGAAGTGGCGGTGCGCGGACCCGCCGAGTCCCGCGTCGAAGGCGGTCCACCCGGCGAGGGCGTGCAGCTCCGCGATGGCGCACCGGAAGTCGCGGCGCACGGCGGCACTGGCCGAGTGCGCGAAAGCCTTGTCACACCACGACAACAGTGCCTGCACCTGCGTCCGGCACGACCCGCCGCCGTAGCGGTAGTCGACCGCGCGCAACGCCGACGTCATCGCCCGCAGGTGCCTGACGTGCACGAGCCCGATCCGGGTCTGCGGCGGCGGCAGCGCGGGTGACGCGTCGTAGTGCATGGGGACGATTTTCAACGCGTGTCCGACGGTCGAACAGGGCCGAACGAACTCGCCGGGCAGGGCCCTACGGTGACAGGTCGGCCAGTAGAAGTCCGCTACGCGGCTTTGGGGTGAAATAGGTGCTCTTGCGCGGCATCTTCGTCCCCGCCAGCACCTCGCGCAGCGGCACGGGCGCGATCAGCAGCACCGCCTCGGCCTCCACGGACGGGTCCACGACCGCCTTCACGCACGGGCTCTCCGGGTCGAGCCCGAGCGCCCGATCCAGCAGCAGCGACTCCACGACCGCGTGGTCGATCCCTTGTCCCGCAGGCAGTTCGACCCGCAGCACCGCGTCCGGGCAGCGCACCACGACCACACCCGGTTCCGGATCGACGACGAACGGCAGCGACGACACCGTCAACCCGGCCCGCTCCCACGCCGTCACCAGATCGGCCGTGGTCAGCCCGCTGCCCGCGATCGCGCGGTGGATCGGCCCGACCCGCAGCCCAGGCCCGGACGTGACGAGCGCGAGCAGGCCTTCCAGTCCCGCCTCCCGCGCCGCCGCGACCCGGTGGTTGCCGTCCGCGACCAGCAACGGATGCGCGCCCGCCGCTTCGAGGAACCGCTCCTGCGACTCCCCCGGCCCGACCAGCCACACCCAGTGCCGCCGCCCGCCCGAGTCCACAAGCGACACCGCAGGCTCCTCGGTCATGCCGAGCACCAGGTCCGTCAGCCCGTCGTGCGGAGTGATCGGGATGAGCATCGCCGCGCTCGTCGCGATGCCCAGCGACGCCAGCACCTGCCCGCGTTCGGCGACCACGTCCGGGTAGACGTCCTCGGTGTGCTCGATCCCGTCCGGGTCGACGAGGCAGAGCAGGCCGCACGCCGTCCCGTCCGGTCCGTCCACCCGGTACGGCGCGACGACGTCGGTGACCTCGGTGTACGCCCGCCGGATCAGCGCCGCGAGCTCGGCCCTGGCGTGGGGCAGCGCGTCGAGCAGCCCGGTGCCCGCCGCCAGCGCGGCCGGCGTGCGGTGGGGGTGCTGGACGGCCAGCAACGTGCCGTGCGGGGCTCTCGCGAGCGCCCCGATCACCTGGCCGGGTTCGGCGAACTCGTCGACGTCCGGGCCGGGCACGCGTTCACGCACCACCCACCCGCGGCGTACTGGGCGCACCCGCAGCGCCCTCGCATTCTGGGACATCCCCGTATCATGATCTGTGTGAACGTAGAGATCACGCCCCTTCCGGGCATCGGGACGCGTCAGGACTTCACGATCCGCGCCGGACGACGCGTAGGCGTGATCACCTACCGGGACGGCCGGTTCGAGCTGATCCTGTCCAAAGCGACGGATCCCGACTCCTGCGCCGCCTCGATACCCCTCTCACCGGAAGAGGCGAACACGCTCGCGGGCCTGCTCGGCGCACCGCAGCTCGTCGCCCACCTGCGCGAGGAGCACCGCGACATCACGGGCATCACGACCCGTCAGCTGCCGGTGACCGCCTTCGCGAACCGCGCGCTCGGTGAGACCGCTCTGCGCACGAGGACCGGTGCGTCCATCGTGGCCGTCGTGCGCGTGGGCGACGCCCACCCGTCGCCGGGCCCTGAATTCCTCTTCGAGAACGGTGACCTCGCAGTCGTCGTCGGCACCGCGGAAGGCCTCGACGCCGCCGCTGAGATCCTCCACGGCGGTTAAGCACAGTGCATGAGACGACAGTTGCCATGATCCAGCTCGGCGCGGTGTTCTTCGGCCTCGGCCTGCTGGGTCGTGTGGCTCGGCGTGCCGGCATCTCCCCGATCCCGCTCTACCTGATCGGCGGGCTCGCGTTCGGCGAGGGCGGGCTGGTCCCGCTGCACGGCATCGAGGAGTTCACCCACCTCGCCAGCGAGATCGGGGTGGTGCTCCTGCTCCTCCTGCTCGGCCTCGAGTACTCGGCGTCCGAGCTCACCACCGGGCTGAAGAAGTCCTGGATGGCCGGTGTGCTCGACCTGGTGCTGAACGCGGCGCCGGGCGCGATCGCCGCGATCCTGCTCGGCTGGGGCACGGTCGGCGCGCTGGCGATGGCCGGCGTCACGTACATCTCGTCGTCCGGCATCGTCGCGAAGGTGCTCGGCGACTTAGGTCGGCTGGGCAACCGCGAGACACCCGTCGTGCTGTCCGTGCTCGTGTTCGAGGACCTCGCGATGGCCGTGTACCTGCCGGTCCTCACGGCCGTTCTCGCGGGCGTCAGCTTCCTTGGCGAGCTCACCTCGGTCGGCATCTCGTTGCTCGCGATCACCGTCGTCCTGGTGGTGGCGTTGAAGTACGGCCGGTTCATCTCGGCCATTGTGGACAGTCCCGACCACGAGGTGTTCCTGCTCAAGCTGCTCGGCTCGGCGCTGCTCGTCGCGGGCATCGCCTCGCAGCTGCAGGTGTCCGCCGCGGTCGGCGCGTTCCTGCTCGGCATCGCGATCTCAGGGTCGACGGCCGAGAACGCCACGCGCCTGCTCGAACCGCTCCGGGACCTGTTCGCGGCGATGTTCTTCGTCGTGTTCGGACTCAACACCGACCCGCGCTCGATCCCGCCGGTGCTCGGCATCGCGGTGGCGCTGGCCGTCGTCACGGCCGCCACGAAGGTCTTCACGGGCTGGTGGGCGGCCGGGCGGCAGGGCATCGGCAAGATGGGCCGCATGCGTGCGGGAGCGGCGCTGGTGGCGCGCGGCGAGTTCTCCATCGTCATCGCCGGGCTGGCCGTGGCGTCCGGTCAGGTGCACAACGACCTGGCGGCGCTCGCGACCGCGTACGTGCTGCTGATGGCGATCCTCGGGCCCATCGCGGCCAAGTACGTTGAGCCAATCGGGGAATTCTTTCAGCGTAGAAGGCAAACGGCCTGAAACAACTGCCCCGATGTGACGACTCTCTAGTGAGGGCTAGATGGAGAGTAGGGGCGAATCGTCATGACCGAACCCGCGGAAGTGGAGACCACCGGCCGGTTCCTGGTGCTGTTGCAGGAAGACGCCGTCGAAGAGGGCTTGGCCGAGCTCGGCGCGATCGCCGGGTTCAACCCGAACACCGGTGAGATCGGCTCGGACACGCTGCAGGTGTTCCCGGAGCTGGGCGTCGCCGTGGTGTCCGGGGACCCGAACCTGCTGGGCGGGCTGAACGGCGCCGCCGAGGGCCCGGGCCCGGTGCTGATCGTCGAGCCGGAGCGCGTCGTGCACGTGTTCGCGGCGCCGGCCGAGGAGGAAGCGCCTGAGGCGACGGCCGACGAAGCGGTGCTGACCTGGGGGTTGCAGGCGGTCGGCGCGGACGTCAGCACGGCCACCGGCAAGGGCGTCAAGATCGCTGTCCTGGACACCGGCTGGGAGAAGAACCACCCGGACTTCACGGGCCGCGCCATCACCACGAAGTCGTTCATCACCGGCGAGGACGTGCAGGACGGCCACGGCCACGGCACGCACTGCATCGGCACGTCGGCAGGCCCCCGCAAGCCCGCCACGCTGCCCGGCTACGGCGTCGCGCACGAGGCCGAGATCTTCGCCGGCAAGGTCCTGTCGAACGCGGGCTCCGGCTCCGACGGCGGCATCCTCGCGGGCATCGACTGGGCGGTCTCGAACGGCTGCGCGATCATCTCGATGTCCCTGGGCGCCGACGTCCCGGTGAACACGCCGTACTCGCAGATCTACGAGACCGTCGCCCAGCGAGCGATGGCCAAGGGCACGCTGATCATCGCGGCGGCGGGCAACGCGTCCTCCCGCCCGGCCCGCGTCGCGCCGGTGGGCCACCCGGCCCGCTGCCCCAGCATCATCGCGGTGGCGGCGATCGACGTGAACCGAGCGATCGCGACGTTCTCCTCGGGCTCGGCGGACAAGATCGGCCAGATCGACGTGTGCGCGCCAGGCGTCGACGTCTACTCGTCGTTCAAGCTCCCCCAGAAGTACTCACGCCTGCGCGGCACGTCGATGGCGACCCCGCACGTGGCCGGCGTGGCGGTGCTGATCGCGGAGAAGACCGGCGCCCGCGGCTACGAACTGTGGGCCCGCCTCGTAGGCACCGCGCTGCGCCTGCCCCTGCCGTCCACCGACATCGGCAGCGGACTCGTCCAGGCGCCATGACCGCTTCGGTGGACCAGGTGATGGTCTCCGTGACGGAGGGCAGCCTCCCGCAGGTCCTCGACGACCTGCGGGAGGCGGGCCTGATGATCGACACGGTCCTGGCAGCCCTGGGCGTCGTCACCGGCACCGCCGAGGTCAGGGCCATCCCGGCACTGCAGGCGGTACCCGGCGTCATCGACGTCGAACGGCAGTGGCGCGTGCAGCTCCCGCCGTACTGACTAGGCTCTCTCCCGACCCCATCGACGGCTGATCGAACATGTGTTCTATGCTGTGCGCGGGGTCACGTCGTTGCGGAGAGAGGAAACCTGATCGTGTCGGACACGCTCACCGAGGTGCAGGCAGTCGAGGAGACCGTCGTGGAGGAGACTCCGGCGTCGGCCCCAGTGGCCGAGAAGGCCGAGGCGCCGAAGCCGGTGGAAGCGCCGAAGGCCGAGGCTCCCAAGGTCGAAGCCCCCAAGGCGGAAAAGCCGAAGGCCGGCCGCCCGAAGAGCACGGCGAAGAAGACCCGCACCGTGGAGCTCACGCTCACGGTGACCGGCACCGCCGAGGGCGAATGGCAGGCCGACCTGGTCCACGGCACGCAGCGCGTCGTGTCGGGCCTGGTCATCCCAGCCATCGCCGTCGCCAAGGCGGCCAAGGAACTGCACGTGGACATCGCCGAGGGCATCGAGTCGGTGCTCGAGGCGGCGCGCGACCAGCACCGCACCCGCATGGAGGAGCTCGAAGCCGAGCTGGCCAGGGTGAAGGCCCAGCTGGCCGAGCTTTCCGAGTAAGTCCAGCACCACGCCGAAAAGGGCGGCCCAGCACTGACGAGGGCCGCCCTTTCCGCATGTTGGAAGCCACGCGGGGCGCTTTCGTGCGCTCCACGCGCACGAAAGCGCCCCGCGTGCGGTCAGGAAACAGTTAGCGGGACGGGTCTAGCAGGAGTTTTCCGGCGGTTTTGCGGGAGCGCAGGTCCTCGTGTGCCTGCTGGACCTCGCCCAGGCCGTACTCGCCGCCTGGGACCGCCTTCAGCTTCCCATCGACGACGAGTTGGAACAGCTCGGCCATCGCACGGTGGGCAAGCGTGCCGTGTTCGGCGTCGCGCACCTTCAGGGCGTGAGGCAGCCACATACCCGCAACGGCCGTGGAGTGCACCAGCAGTGCCCCGAGGTCAACCGGCTTCGGCCTTTCCCGCGAGGCCATGCCATAAAACGCAAGCCGCCCAAACGGCGCCAGCGCAACCAGCGACTGGTCAGTGACAGCCCCTCCAGTCATGTCCAGCACGACGTCGACCCGCCGCCCACCGTTCGCTTCCTTCAATGCGGCGGTCATGTCGGCGGCACGAGAGTCGACCGCCACGTCCGCACCCAGGTCGAGCGCCAGCTTCCGCTTGTCCTCGGAAGAGGCGGTGGCGATGACCCGCCCAGCTCCCCACAACTTGGCCAGCTGAACGGCGATCGTCCCCACACCACCAGCAGCGGCGTGCACGACGACCGTCTCACCGGCCTCCATGTGCGTGGACTTCCGCAGCAACAACCAGGCCGTAGCACCCTGGACGATCAACGACAACGCAGTCAGATCGTCCACACCATCAGGAACGTCGAAGGTGGTCAGAGCAGGCGCAACAGCCTTCTCCGCATACCCACCGGAGTTCTTGGTCAGCGCAACGACCCGACGCCCATCCGAAGTGGTCCCGACGACTTCACCGCCGGGCACCAGCGGCAGCTCCATCTTCGCCAGGTAGGAGTTCTCGGCCTGGTGCGTGTCCGCGTAGTTCAGCCCGGCACGCGAGACGTTGATCAGCACCTCGCCCTCACCCGCAACGGGGTCTGGCAGCTCCACCTGCTGGAGCACCTCGGGCCCGCCGAACTCGGTGATCTGGATGGCACGCACGTCAGTTCTCCTCAAGCGCGATGGAAACGGGGTCCTTGCGAGCGGCCTCGATGCGCGAGCCGTCAGCGGCACGAGGTCCGGGCGGGTTGCGGAACCCGAACGGCTCCGACGAACGACCTGCCTGCACGAACCAGGCCTCGCCGGTCCCCGAACCCTCCACAATGGACATGAAGGTGTCCACGACGGCCGACACGGGCAGGATCGGCATGCCGATCTCCTCCAGCGTCGAGCGCAGCGGACCGATGATGTTGGTGTCGGCGAACGCGGGGCACAGCGCGTTCACGCGCACGTCGGGATAGGCACCACCGAGCGAGCGCACGAGACCGACGACGGCGGCCTTGTTCGCGCCGTAGACGGGGTCGCCCGGCATCGGCATGAGTCCGGCCATCGAGGCCGTGGCGATGATCTGGCCGCCGCGCCTGCGCACCTCGGGCAACGCGTGGTGCGCGCCGTAGACGACGCCGTCGAGGTTGATGGCCATCGCGCGGCGGTACACCTCGACGTCGAAGTCGTCGCCCAGCGAGCAGCCGGTGCCGATGCCGGCGTTCAGGAACGCGATGTCGAGCCCGCCGAACTCGCGCACGGCGAGAGCGACGGCCTCGGCGGAGTCCGAAGGCACCGTCACATCGCAGCGCACGAACAGGCCGCCGATCTCATCGGCGACGGCTTTGCCCTGGTCGGCGTCCACATCAGCCACGACGACGCGCACGCCGTGCGATGCCAGCCGCCGGGCGGACGCGGCGCCGATGCCGTTGGATCCGCCGGTGATGAGCGCGACCTTGCCGGTGAAGTCCACGGGCATCTGCCTCCTCGAATTGCCACATTCCGACCAGTCGGTATGGTCGTCCGCACAGGCCTGGACGTCAAGCGGACTGATAGGTACGTTACTAAGCGCTTGCTTAGCTCACCATCCCCTCACCGAAGGAGGACCCGTGGCCGACAGGGTTGCGATCGTCACCGGCGCGGCTCGTGGCATCGGCGCCGCGGTCGCGCAGCGCCTCGCCGCGGACGGCCTGGCCGTCGCGTTGCTCGACCTCGACGAGCAGGGCGTGCTCGACGGCGCCGACAAGATCGTCGCGAGCGGTGGGCGCGCCATCGGCCTCAAGGTCGACGTGGCGGACGAGGAGCAGGTCAACGCCGCGGTGGCGAAGGTCGCCGAGGCCCTCGGCGCCCCGACCGTGCTGATCAACAACGCCGGCGTGCTGCGTGACAACCTGCTGTTCAAGATGACCGCGAGCGACTGGGACACGGTCATGAACGTCCACCTGCGCGGTGCGTTCCTGATGAGCAAGGCCGTGCAGGCCTACCAGACGAAGGAAGGCTTCGGCCGCATCGTCAACCTGAGCTCCACCTCCGCCCTCGGCAACCGCGGCCAGGCCAACTACTCCGCAGCCAAGGCCGGTCTGCAGGGCTTCACCAAGACCCTCGCGATCGAGCTCGGCAAGTTCGGCGTCACGGTCAACGCGATCGCGCCCGGTTTCATCGCCACCGAGATGACCAAGGCGACCGCCGAGCGCATGAAGATCTCGTTCGAGGACCTCCTCAACGGTGCGGCGCAGACGATCCCGGTCGCGCGCGTCGGCCAGCCGGAGGACATCGCGCACACCGCGTCGTTCCTCGTCAGCGAGGGTGCCGGCTTCGTGTCCGGCCAGGTCATCTACGTCGCCGGCGGACCGAAGGACTGAGCATGCGCGCATTCGAGACCATCGACGAGCTGGTCGCCGCCAAGGGCGAGCACCTCGGGTTCGGCGAGTGGCACGAGGTCACGCAGGAGCAGGTCAACCTGTTCGCCGACGCGACGCTGGACCACCAGTGGATCCACATCGACGTCGAAAAGGCGAAGAAGGGCCCGTTCGGCGGACCGGTCGCGCACGGCTACCTGACGCTGTCACTGGTGCCGTACCTGGTGCGGGACGTCTACACCGTCAAGAACATCAAGATGGGCGTGAACTACGGCAGCAACAAGGTCCGCTTCCCGCAGCCGGTGCTGGTCGGCGCCAGGGTGCGCGGCGGGGTCGAGCTGCTGGACGTCACGGACATCGCGCTCGGCAAGCAGCTCGTGACCAAGGTCGTCATCGAGATCGAGGGCAGCGACAAGCCCGCGTGCGTGGCCGAGATCGTCAGCGTGATCGTGCCGTGAGGCTGTGGATCAGCAGGTCCGCGTAGTGCTCCGCCAGCCGCCCGGCCGGGATCTCCCCGTCCGGGCGGTACCACGTGCCGAGCTGGTGCAACGACCCGAAGAAGTAGTACGTGGCGACGTCGGCGGGCACGTCGTCGCGGAACGCCCCGTCCTGCTGCCCCTCCTCGATCAGGCCGCGGAACCTCTCGTGGTAGCGCCGCCGCTCCGCCCGCACCTCCCGCTGCTTCTCCTCCGAGAGGTGGTTCATCGAGCGGAAGAACACCTTGGCGGCGTCGAAGTCGTCGACGCTCGTGACGATCACGTCGATCGCGGCCTCGCGCAGCCGCTCGACCACCGGGCCGGTGCTCGACGCGATCTTCTCCAGGTGTTCGGTCTGCAAGCGCAGCAACCGCCCGTAGATCTCGTGCAGCAGGTCGTCCTTCGACCCGAAGTAGTGGTACATAGCGCCTTTGGTGACACCGGCGTGTTCCACGATCTCCTGCACGGCGACGCGCTCGTACCCCTTGTCCGCGAACAGGCGGGTGGCGGCGTCGATCAGTCTTTCAGGCACGGTCACGACCGGAGCGTACCTCCCGACCAAGGAGAAGCCAGGCAATGATCAGTCGCTGGACCGTTGTCGTCGACCGCGACGACCTCACCGAAACCGAAGTGCTGCACGACGAACTGCCCGAGTCGTCCGAGCTGTCGGACTGCGAGGTGCTGCTCCGGGTGAGCCGCGTCGGCCTGACCGCCAACAACGTCACCTACGGCGTGATCGGCGACAAGATCGGCTACTGGAACTTCTTCCCGGCCGGCGGCCCCGGCCAGGGCGTGATCCCCCTGTGGGGCTTCGCCGACGTCGTCGACTCCACAATGGACGCTCTGCCCGCCGGCACCCGCGTCTACGGCTACCTGCCGATGGCGAGCCATCTCGTCGTGCGCGCCAGGCTGACCTCGGCCGGTTTCGTGGACACCGCCGACCACCGCGCCGCGCTCCCGGCCGTCTACAACAGCTACCTCGTCACCAGCCAGGACCCCGCCTACGACGAGCGGCTCGAGGACCTCCAGGTCCTGTACCGGCCGCTGTTCCTCACGTCGTTCCTGCTGGCCGACCGGCTGGCGGACAACGACTTCCACGGCGCCCGCACCGTCGTGATCTCCTCGGCGTCCAGCAAGACCGCGTTCGGCACCGCCCACTGCCTGCGCGACAAGGGCGTCCGGCTGGTCGGCCTGACATCGCCCCGCAACGTGGAGTTCACCCAGAGCCTGGGCCTCTACGACACCGTGCTGCCCTACGACGCTTCGGTGGACGTCGAACCTTCGGTGTACCTGGACTTCAGCGGGTCGGCCGACGTGCGGTCGGCGCTGCACGACCGGCTCGGCTCCGGCCTGGTCAAGGACATCTCGATCGGCCTCACGCACCAGGCGGCCCCGCAGGACGTGCGGTCCGAGTTCTTCTTCGCCCCGGACCAGCTGCGCAAGCGCACCGCCGACTGGGGCTCCGAAGGCCTGGCTCAGCGCTTCGGCGAGGCCTGGCGGGGCTTCACCGCTCAGGCCGGTGACCGGGTCGGCGTCGTCCAGCACAGCGGGCCGGAGGAGTTGGTCGACGTGTGGCAGGCGGTGCTGTCGGGCAAGGCGAACCCGAACAGCGCCGACGTGATCACCTTCTGAGCAGCCCGGCCAGCAGGCCCGCGATGTTGTAGGCGTCGTCGTGGCCGCGGTGGTGCGTGCCGTCGAGCCTCTGCCCGGCCAGCCGCACCGCCTCGGCCATCCCGACCTCCCGCGGCAACGCGTGCACCAGCGCGAACAACGTCTTCACGTTGACGTGCCGCGGCCCGAACGGGTACCGGACCCCGAAGTCGGCGCACTGCCGTTCGAACATCTTCCGGTCGTAGTCGCCGTACGAGGCCCACACCCGGCGGTCCGACCGGAACTCCTTGCGCAGCAGCGCACACGCCTCGGCGAACGAGACCCCGCCGACGACCTGGCCGGCGGTCAGCGTCGTCAGTTCGGTGCAGAAAGGGCTGACCGACGACCGGGACGGCGCCACCAGCACCGACCGCCGCTCACCACGGACCCCGGACGCCACCGCGACCGGGCAGATCCCGATCTCGATGATCTCCGAGACCTCACCGGGAGGCGGCGTTCCCTCCCAGCACGTCGACTCGACGTCGACCACCAGCACCTCGTCCAACGCGATCACGTGCTGATCTTCCCCCGCACGTCTACTGGAATACCACGACGGGCAGCACCACGATCTCGCCGGTCGCGGCGTTCCACGACTGGACCTTGCCCAGGCAGCGGGCGTTGAACTGGCCCGGTGGCAACGTGTCGCGCAGGCTCGCGCGGTCGCACTCCACCCGCACCCGGTGCGCGCCGACCGGTGCCAGCAGCACCGCCGGGTCGTCACCGTCGCCGACCTCGAACCGGCCGTGCAGCGACACGTAGTCGCGGATGTCGTTGAGCCGTCGCGCTCTTCCTCGGCGCCACGCTTCGTCCGCCGTGATCGTGGCGGTCGTCAGGTCTACTTCGACCACGCCGTGTCCCGCGCGCAGGCCCGCCAGGACGACGCCGATGACGTCGATCTCCGTGGCCGGTTTCTCGTAGGTGTCGGTGTTCTGCTCGACCACCGAGCCGTCGACGCCGATGCCGAACTCGCTGGGGCCGACCTGCAGCTTGCCGTTCTTGGTGACGGTGATCTGCTTGACGAACTGCCGGGTGACCGCGTCGTCGTAGCGGCCGACCTTGCAGAGGTTGATCATCCGCTGGCCGTGCACGTAGAACAGCAGGCCGGGCACCTCGGGGCCCTGGTCGCGGCGGCGCAGCCACCGCGAGGCGAGCACGACGACCACGACCAGCGCGATCAGCGTCGCCACCCACAGCAGGATCCAGCCCCACGAGACGGACCACCAGAGCGCTCTATCGACAGCCACGGATCTCCCTCACCGCCTCGAGCAACGACTTCGCGCCTGCCTCGACCAGACGGCCGCCGCTCGCCTGCGCCACCCGGTCCAGCTCCGCCGTGGAGGCCTCGCCGAACCGGATCGGGAACACCGGCACCTCTCCCCTGCCGACCCTCAGGAACTCGTCCACCGACGGGCCCGCGTTGTTCTCGCCGTCGGTCATCAGCACCACCGCCGTCTCCCCCTTGGCCAGCTGCAACGCCCGCTCCAGAGCGCTCCAGATCGCGGTGTTGTCCCGCAGGTCCTCGGACGCGACAACGGCCAGCAGCGCGTCGAGGTCCTCCCGGCCGCGCACGGTGATCGAACGCTCCTCCAGCACGGTGCCCGCGAACCTGATGATCGTCACGGTCTCGCCGACGTAGAAGCGGTCGAACCCGTTGAGCGACGCGAACGCCTCCCGCAGCCCGGCGAGGCGAGCACCGGCCATCGACGTCGAGTAGTCCAGCACGAAGACCACCTGCCGGCCGTCGCCCGCGCGGTCGTGGAACAGCAGCAGCCGGTCGATCACCTCGGAGCTGTCCGGGAAGTAGAGCGCGGTGCCGAGGTCGGCCCGCAGCTTCTCGTTGCGCGTCACGGAGGGCTCGACGGGACGGCGCCACGTGCGGTCGGCGATCATCTGCTGCGCGACCGGCGAGCGCAGCCATTCCACGACGCGGTCGTACGAGGCCCGATGCGCGGGGTCGACGAGCATCAGCGGGTAGTCCGACAGCACGATGCCGTCGCGCGGGTAGACGATCTCCAGCGGTTCCGCCAGGCGCCCGGAAGCGTTCAGGGACAACAACTCGGACTCGTGCGCGACCAGTCCGTCCACATCGGACCGGCGGACGAACTCACCGACCGGGTCGGGCACGTCGAACGCCCTCCCGGCGAGGAACCCCTGCAGGCGGTCGCAACTCACGTCCTCGGGCCGCAGCGGCGCGCCTGTGCCCGCGGCCGCCGTCGCGACGCCGATCAACGCGGCCATGCCGCCGCCCGACACGCGCGGATCGGCCATGCCGTACCGGAACTGGCCCAGCGCGGCCCGGTCGGCGACGTCCGCCCACGTCGGCCGCTCGCCCAGCACGGCCCGGCTGCCGCGCTTCACGCCGAGCACCACCGGGGACGTCATGACGCTCGACGCCAGCTCCGGCTCGGCACCCCGCAACCGCAGGAACCTGGTGGTGGACAACCACGCCAGGTCGAACCCGGCGAGCGACCTGCCGGCCTCGACCGTGCCGCGGTGCTCCACCGCCAGCTCGACCCCGGTGGCCTTCTTCAGCTCCGCCAGCACAGGACCGAGGTCAGCCAGTTCCGTGCTGGCCAGCATCTTCAACCGGACCGCGGGCGTGCTCGGCGTGCACGCGGCCAGCAACAGCAGCACGACCGCTGCCAGCACTCTCATCTGCAGTCGCCGACGACGTCGAGCATCCGCTCGAAGAGTTCCGCCTTGGGCAGTTGCACCCTGCCCGCCTCACCGGCCGGCGGCTCCGGCAGACCGCGGTCCGCGATGTAGGTGCCGAAGTCGTCGGCGGACTCCCCGTTCCAGCTCAGCGAGTGGAACCCGAGCTCGACCGCGCGCCGGCGCAGTTCCGGGTCGTTCATCATCAGCTCGCCGATCCGGTCGCCCTCCGGCGTGAACGAGATCAGCTCGGGCGTGCTCTGGTGCTGTTTGGTCGGGTAGAGCAGCACGCGTTCGGTGTCGATGCTCTTCTGCCGCAACTGATATGCGATGTACTGGTGCTCGTAGATCACCGCGATGACGGCGTGCGTGCGGCCCTCCGGCACGAAGTACTTCGGGGCCATGTCCTCCCCGGCCTGGCCCTGCGCGTCGACGTACGGCTTGACCTCCCGTGCCAGCTTCTCCGCGGCTTCGACGGTCTGCGGCGGTTCGTCACCGAAAGCGGTGGCGAAGAACCCGACGAGCGTCGCACCCGAGTAGGCCTTGCACGGGTCCGGTGACTGCACGATGACCCGGTTGCCGTTGGTCAGGCCGAGTTCGTTCCACCGCTTGCCTACGTCGGCCAGCTCCTTGAGCTTGGCCATGTCGAGGTTGTAGTAGAGCGGTTTCTCGCTCGAGTCGTGCGGCGTCGCGACGCCCGCCTGCTTCAGCGCTTCGGCGTACTCGCGGAACGTGGCGAGCACGACCGGGGTGAAGAACGGCCGGTACGGCACGACGTGCTTGCCCGCCCGGCGGGTCTTCACGTGCTCGTTCGCCACGTGCCCGGACGGGAACACGAAGTGGTACGAGTCGAGGTCGGGCTTGTCGGCCAGGTCGCGCGAGCCGATCGGCGTCACGTGCACCTGGTAGCCGCGCGCCATCAGGATGCGCTTGACCTGCTCGTCCTGGAAGAAGTCGCGCTTGGAGGCGAACAGCGCCCGCACCACCGTGACAGAACGGAACGGGCCGGTGATGTGCCCCGAAACGAGCAACACCACCAGCCCGAACACGAACACCGCCAACGGCGGGACGAACCACAGCAGGAACCGTCTTCGCGGGTCGACGACCTTGAACTCGGGCTCCCGCACGGCTCCCCCTGGAGTCAGACGATCACGGCACCACCGTCGACGACGAGCGTCTCGCCAGTAACGTAACCGCCCGCGGGCGAGGCCAGGAAGACCACGGCGGCAGCGAGTTCCTCGGGATCACCGATGCGTCCTGCCGGAAGCGCCGCCCGCATCTTCTCCAGGTACCCGGGCGGGTACTGGTCGGTCATCTCCGACTCGAAGAAACCGGGGCAGATCGCGTTGACCCGGATGCCCTTGCGCCCGGTCCACTGCTGCGCCAGATCGCGGGTCAGGCCGAGCAGTCCCGCCTTCGACGCCGAGTACGCGGCCTGGGGAATACCGCCGGTCACGAGGCCGAGCACGCTGGAGATGTTGATGATCGAGCCACCGGACTTCATGACGGAGGCAGCGGCCTGGGCCATCCAGTAGGCGCCGTTGAGGTTCACGTCCATGACGCCGAGGAACTCCTCCGGCGTCTCCCGCGAGGCCGGCACCGCCGACGCGACACCGGCGTTGTTCACGAGCACCGACACCAACCCGAACTCCGCCGCCGCTCGAGCGACCTCACGGCAGTCGTCGGGCTGCGACACGTCGGCCTGCACGACCAGGGCGCGCCGTCCGGCGGCCTCGACCAGGGCGGCCGTGTCCTTCAGCTTGTCCGCGCGACGCGCCGCGAGCACGACGTCCGCACCGGCCTCTGCGAGGCCCTTGGCGAACGCGACACCGAGGCCCGAGGACGCGCCCGTGACGATCGCGACCTTTCCGTCCAGGCGGAACTTGTCGAGGATTCCCATCAAGAAAGCCTTTCCAGGATGATCGCCATGCCCTGGCCGCCGCCGACGCACATCGTCTCGAGGCCGAACTGCGCGTCGCGGGCCTGCATGCCGTTGATCAGCGTCGTCATGATCCGCGCACCGGTCGAGCCGAACGGGTGGCCCAGCGCGATCGCGCCGCCGTGCACGTTCAGCTTGTCGATGTCGATGCCGAGTGCGCGCTGCGAACCGAGCACCTGGACGGCGAACGCCTCGTTGATCTCCACCAGGTCGATGTCCGAAATGGACAGACCGGCGTGGCCGAGCGCCTGCTTCGTGGCGTCGACGGGGCCGAGGCCCATGATCTCCGGCGAGAGCCCGGAGACGCCCGTGGACACGATGCGCGCCAACGGGGTCAGGCCCAGCTCGCGGGCCCGCACGTCACTCATGATCACCACGGCGGCCGCGCCGTCGTTCAGAGGACAGCAGTTGCCGGCCGTGATCGTGCCCTCGGGCCGGAACGACGGCTTCAGCTGCGAGACGGCCTCCAACGTCACCCCGGCGCGCGGACCGTCGTCCGTCGAGACGACGGAGCCGTCGGGCAGGGTGACCGGCGTGATCTCGCGGGCGAAGAACCCGTCCGCGATCGCCTTCTCGGCGAGGTTCTGCGACCGCACGCCGAACTCGTCCTGGTCGTGCCGCGAGATGCCCATCTGCGTCGCGACGTTCTCGGCCGTCTGGCCCATCGCGATGTAGTAGTCGGGCAGCTTGCCGTCGAGCCGCGGGTCGGTCCACGGAGCGTTGGACGCTGCCGTGTCCAGGGTGCGCTGCTGCGCCTCGTCGAACAGCGGGTTGAACGAGGGGACACCTGAGTGCATGTACCGCGAGACGCACTCGACGCCGGCCGAGATGAACCCGGTGCCCTCCCCCGCCTTGATGGCGTGGAAGGCCATCCGCGCGGTCTGCACCGAGGACGCGCAGAACCGGTTGACCGTCGTGCCGGGGAGGTTGTCGTGACCCAGCTGCACGGCCACGCGGCGCGCGATGTTCTGGCCGTGCTCGTCCTGCGGCTCGGCGCAACCGAGGTGCAGGTCGGTGATCTCCGAGGCCGGGATGTCGCCCAGCGCCGCCGAGATCACCTGCGCGGCCAGGTCGTCCGGCCGCAGCGAGACGAGAGAACCCTTGCGGGCACGGCCGATCGGCGACCGGGCCGTGGAGACGATGACTGCCTCAGCCATGGAAAACCTCCTACAGGCCCAGGTCGCGGCCGATGAGTTCCTTCATGATCTCGTTGGACCCCGCCCAGATCTTCGTGACGCGGGCGTCCATCCACGCGCGAGCGACGCGGTACTCGGTCATGTAGCCGTAGCCGCCGTGCAGCTGCACGCAGGCGTCGATGACCTCGTTCTCGATGTCGGCGCTCCAGTACTTCGCCTGCGCCGCCTCGACCGAGCTCAGTTCACCGCGAACGTGCTGCATGGTCAGGGTGTCGATGAACGCCTGCGAGACGTCCAGCTTGGTGCGCAGCTCCGCGAGCAGGAACTTGTTGTGCTGGAACTTGCCGATCGCCTGGCCGAAGGCCTTGCGCTCCTTGACGTACTCCAGCGTCTCCTCGAAGACGCCCTGCGCGTGCGCCAGGTTCGAGATGGCACCGCCGATCCGCTCCTGCGGCAGGCGTTCCATCATGTAGATGAAGCCCTGGCCCTCCTCGCCGATGACGTGCTCCTGCGAGAGCCGCACGTCGGAGAAGAACAGCTCCGCGGTGTCGGACGGGTGCTGGCCGACCTTGTCGAGCTTGCGGCCGCGCTCGAAGCCGGGCATGCCGTTCTCGACGGCGAACAGCGTGATGCCGCGCGCGCCCTTGGACGGGTCGGTGCGGGCCGCGACGACGATCATGTCGGCGGTGTAGCCGTTGGTGATGAACGTCTTGGAGCCGTTGAGGATCCAGTCGTCACCGTCACGCACGGCGTTGGTCTTCAGCGCCGCGAGGTCGGAGCCGCCGGACGGCTCGGTCATCGCGATGCCGGTCTTGATCTCGCCGGTGCACATGCCGGGCAGCCAGCGCTGCTTCTGCTCCTCGGTGCACAGGTCGACGAGGTAGGGCGCGACGACATCGCCGTGGATGCCCAGCGACGAGGCGACCGCGGCGTTGACCCGGCACAGCTCCTCGGCGAACACCGTGTTGAACCGGTAGTCGTTCGCGCCGCTGCCGCCGTACTCCTCGGGGATCTCGAGGCCCAGCAGGCCCTGACGCCCGGCCTCCAGCCACACGTCCCGGTCGATCACCCGCTGCTCGATGAACTTCTCGACGTTCGGCGTGATCGTGCGCTCGACGAACGCCTTCGCCGACTCCCGGAACGCGGCGTGATCCTCGTTGAACAGCGTCCGCTGCACGACTACCTCCATACTAAGCGGTTGCTTAGAGCTAAGCGCCCGCTTAGCGTGCAGTACGATCCATCACCTGTCAACACGCGAGGAGCGGCCCGATGACGACGACCGGACTGGACGGGTTCTCACTGCTCGACGAGACCTGGCGCACCGTGACCCCGGACGCCGCCCGCCGGATGCTCATCGCCGCCGTCCAGGCGTTCGCGAGCAAGGGATACCACGCCACGACCACCCGTGACATCGCTTCGCTGGCCGGAATGTCCCCCGCGGCCGTGTACATCCACTACCGGTCCAAAGAGGAGCTGCTCTTCAACATCTCGCTCGTCGGTCACGAGACGTCGCTGGCGCTGCTGTCGAGCATCCAGGGCGACGGCGCGGTGCAGCGGCTGAAGAATGCGGTGTCGGCGTTCGCGGGCTGGCACGCGGAGTTCCACACGACGGCGCGGGTGGTGCAGTACGAGCTCGGCGCGCTCTCCCCGGAACACCACGCGGAGGTGGCGGAGCTGCGCCGGCAGATCGAGCAGCGGATGCGGTCCTACATCGCGGCCGGCGTCGAGGAGGGCGTGTTCGACGTCCCCGACCTCAAGGGCGCGACCCTGGCCGTGCTGTCGCTGTGCATCGACGTCGCGCGCTGGTACCAGCCTGGCGGCAGGCGGACTCCGGACGAGATCGGCGCGATGTACGCCGACCTCGTCCTCAGGATGGTCCGCCCGGCTACCTGACCGACTTCCTGCCGTACACGCCTGCCACGACCGAAACACCGACCGCGGCGACGACGATCTGGACGATCACCTCGATCCAGTCGATGCCCGGCGTGTCCTGCACACCGAGCAGTCGCGCGATCCACGACCCGATGAACGCGGCCGCGATGCCGACCAGGATGGTCAGCCAGATCGGGATGGCCTGCTTTCCCGGTGCGAACAGCTTGCCGAGCAGGCCCAGGATCAGACCGATGATGAGCGCGCCGATAATGCTTTCGACGGTCACGGACGCCTCCTCCCGCTACACCCCGATGCACTCGGGGATCTCGGGAAAAATCATCCCGTCACTCGGCAAGATCCGCAGCTCGAGATCGGCGAGCGGTACACCCGGTTGCCGATGACTACCAGCGGCTGCCGGAGACCTGGCTCATCCACTGGTTGATCGTCGCGGTCCAGTCGGTGCCGACGGCCTGCTGGTGGGACACGGCGAACCGGCCGTACGCGTCGCCGCCCGCGCGGAGCAGCCCGGCGCGCTTGTCGGCCTCCAGGACCACGTGCAGCTCGCCCGGCGTCGTGACGAAGGTCAGCTCGACCTGCTTGACGCGGCCCGCGAACTGCGGCGGCGGGTAGAACTCGATCTCCTGGTAGAACGGCAGCTGCTGCGGCACGCCGTGGATGCGGCCGCGCTCGTTGTCCGCCTTGGTGAAGCGGAAGCCCATCTGCCCGAACGCCTGGAGCACGGCGTCCTGCGACGGCAGCGGGTGCACCCAGATCGGGTCGAGGTCACCGGGGTCGACGGCGCCGCGCACCTCGAGCTCGGTGCGCAGGCCCAGCTGCATGCCGTTGAGCTGCATGCCGCCCACGACGTTGAGCGGGCACTCGAACGGCACTGGGACCTGGAACGGCAGCGAGAGGTTCTGGTGCGGCTGGGCGACGATCCGCTGACCCACGGAGAACTTGTGGAACTCCATGTTGGTGTTGTACTCGTTGTCGCCGCTCTCGACCTCGACGCGGGTGAGCAGCGCGAGCGTGACGTGGTCGATCTCGGCCGGGTGGTCGCCGCCGGCGATGCGCACCTCACCGGACAGCACTTCGCCCGGCCTGACGTTGGGGTTCGTCAGCACCGTGTCGACAGTCGGCCCGCCCACGCCGAACGCGCGCATCATCCTCTTGAACACCACTGCGGCCTCCTGAAGCCCTTGCTGTTTGCGGGGAGTCTGCCAACTGGATCGCCCGTTTGCGGCGAAGTGTTCCGTTGACGCCTCAGTACCCCGATCGGTTCCGTATGGACTTCCGTTGACTTCAGATGGCAACATGCGACCGCCGTCACATACTAAGCGGTCGCTCAGGAGGTTGCCCGTGCTGCTCGTCGCCAACCGGGGTGAGGTGGCTGTCCGCGTCCTGCGCGCCGCCGCTGACCTGGGAATACGCACCGTGGCGGTGTACGCGGAGGACGACGCTTCGGCGCTCCACGTGACCCTCGCGGACCGCGCCGTGGCGCTGCGCGGGCCGTCGCCGTACCTCGACGTGGATCAGTTGCTGGACGCGGCCGAGGGGTGCCAGGCCGTGCATCCGGGATGGGGATTCCTGTCCGAGAACGCCGCGTTCGCCCGGGCGTGTTCGGAGCGCGGGCTCGCGTTCGTCGGGCCGTCCGCTGACGTTCTGGAACTGCTCGGTGACAAGCGGCGAGCGCGGGAACTGGCGGCGTCGCTGGGGATTCCGGTGCTGGACGCGGCACCCGGCGAGTTCCCGGTGATGGTGAAGGCGGTCGCCGGTGGTGGCGGCAAGGGCATGCGGGCCGTGCTGCGGCCCGAGGACCTCGACAGTGCGGTCGAGGCGTGCCGGGCGGAGGCGCTGGCGGCGTTCGGGGTGGGCGACGTCTACTTCGAACGGCTGATGCCCTCCGCCCGGCACATCGAGGTGCAGCTCGTCGGGACGTCGGTGATCGGCGACCGCGACTGCTCGCTGCAGCTGCGGCACCAGAAGGTCGTGGAGATCGCACCCGCTCCCCTGCTGGACCCGTTGCTGCGCAAGGCACTGCACGAGGCCGCGGCGGCGATCGCGGTCGCCGTGGACTACCAGGGCGTCGGCACGGTCGAGTTCCTGGTGTCCGGGGACTCGTTCGCGTTCCTGGAGGTCAACCCGCGGCTGCAGGTCGAGCACACGGTCACCGAGATGGTGTCCGGAGTGGACCTCGTGCGCACGCAGCTGCTGCTCGCCTGGGGCGGCGACGTGGACTTCACGCCGCACGACCGCGGCGCGGCCGTGCAGGTGCGCCTGAACCAGACCTCGGGCGGCGTGCTGTCGTCGTTCGGGCTGCCCGCCGGGCCTGGCGTCCGCGTCGACACGCACGGGTACGTCGGCTACCGGGTCGGCACGCGGTACGACGGGCTGCTCGCGAAGCTCGTGGTGCACGGCGAGGACCTGGACGTCGCCCTCAACCGTGCGCGGCGGGCGTTGCGCGAGTTCCGCGTCGAGGGCGTCGCCACGAACCTGGAGTTCCTGAAGACCCTGCTGGAGCAGGACATCGTCGGTGCGACGACCGACTTCGTGACCGAGGAGCCGGTCTCGGGCATGCGAGCGCCGCTGGCGGGCACGGTGGTCGCCGTCGATCCCGGTTCCGTCGTGCTGGAAGCCATGAAGATGCAGCACGTCGTGCGGGTGTCCGGCGACGTGCTGGTGTCGGTCGGCGACACCGTGGCCGAGGGTCAACTGCTGGCCTCCGGGGCCGGCGAGGCGGCCGAGGACGTCGCCGAGGTGGACCTGGAGCACGTCCGGCCGGATCTGGCGGAAGTGCTGGCACGTCACGACTTCGACCGCCCCGAAGCCGCCGAGCGCCGGCACGCCCGGGGTGGGCGGACCGCCCGCGAGAACATCGCGGATCTCTGTTCCTCGTTCGTCGAGTACGGCGGCCTCGCGATCGCCGCCCAACGCCAGCGCCGGTCGCTCGAGGACCTGATCGAACGCACGCCCGCGGACGGCATGGTGGCCGGCATCGGCGTCGTGAACGGCCAACGGGTCGTGGCGATGTCCTACGACTACGCCGTGCTGGCCGGCACCCAGGGCATGCGCAACCACCAGAAGAAAGACCGGCTGTTCGCCCTGGCACAGCAGGAGAACCTTCCGGTGATGCTGTTCGCCGAAGGCGGCGGCGGACGGCCCGGCGACACCGACCACAGCATGGTCAGCGGTCTGGACTGCGGCTCGTTCCACGCGTTCGCACAGCTGAGCGGGCAGGTGCCGTTGATCGGCGTGGTGGCGGGACGGTGCTTCGCGGGCAACGCGGTGCTGCTGGGCACCTGCGACGTGATCATCGCGGTCGAGGGCGCGAACATCGGCATGGGCGGCCCGGCCATGATCGAGGGCGGTGGGCTCGGCACGTTCCGGCCCGAGGACATCGGCCCGTTGGACGTGCAGGTGCCCAACGGCGTGGTGGACATCGCGGTGGCGTCGGAGGAGGAAGCCGTCGTCGTCGCGAAGAAGTACCTCTCGTACTTCCAGGCTCCCGCGGGCCTTCAGGCTCCTGCGGGCCTCCAGGCTTCCGCAGGCGTTCAGGCTCCCGCAGGCCTCCAAGCTTCCGCAGGCTTCCAGGCTCCCGCAGGCGTTCAGGCTCCCGCGGGCCGCCAAGCTTCCGCAGGCGCTCAGGCTCCCGCAGGCGTCCCCTCGCCGAGTGCGCAGCCTTCGTCCGCGCCCTCGGGGGAACCCCTGAAAACAATTCTCCCAAACAGCACCGACAATTTCGGATCGTGGAACTGCGCGGACCAGCGCCTCCTCCGCCACGCCGTCCCCGAGAACCGCCTGCGCGCCTACGACATCCGCGCGCTCATCACCACCCTCGCCGACACCGGCAGCGTCCTCGAACTCCGCCAGGGCTTCGGCAAGGCCATCGTCACCGCCCTCGTCCGCGTGGAGGGCCGTCCCATCGCCCTGATCGCCAACGACCCGAACGTCCTGGGCGGGGCGATCGACGCCGACGCCGCCGACAAGTGCGCCCGCTTCCTGCAGCTGGCCGACGCGTTCGACCTCCCGGTCGTCTCGCTGTGCGACACCCCGGGCTTCATGGTCGGCCCGGACGCCGAACGCACCGCCACCGTCCGCCACCTCACCCGCATGGTCGTGACGGGCGCCAACCTCACCGTCCCCTTCGGACTCGTGATCCTGCGCAAGGCGTACGGCCTCGGCGCCCAGGCCATGGCGGCGGGCAGCCTGAAGGTCCCGCAGTTCGCCGTCTCGTGGCCCACCGGCGAGTTCGGCCCGATGGGCCTCGAAGGCGCCGTCAAACTCGGCTTCAGGAAAGAGCTCGACGCCATCGCGGACCCGGACGAGCGCCAGCAGCGCTACGACCAGATGGTCGCGATGGCCTACGAGCACGGCAAAGCCCTCAACGTCGCCTCGGTCTTCGAGATCGACGACGTGATCGACCCGGCCGACACGCGCCGCTGGATCGCCACGGCGCTGGCCCCCGCAACTTCCCGCTCACAAGGGAAGAAACGCCCGTTCATCGACACGTGGTGAGGAGAATCCGTGGTCAGCGTCGCCCCTGCGGAACAGAAGACCTTACGTCGGCTCATGGCAGCCGGGCTCGTCGGTTCGAGTCTTGAGTGGTACGACTTCTTCATCTACGCGACCGCCGCGGCATTGGTGTTCCCGAAACTGTTCTTCCCCGAGGCGACGCCGATCGTGGCGTTGCTCCTGTCGTTCAGCACGTTCTGGGCGGGCTTCATCGCGCGCCCGCTCGGCGGCCTGGTGTTCGGGCACGTCGGCGACAAGGTCGGCCGCAAGCCGGCACTGGTCATCTGCCTCGGGCTGATGGCGGCAGCCACGTTCCTCATCGGCCTGCTGCCCACGACGGCGTCCATCGGCGTCGGCGCGCCGATCCTGCTGGTGCTGCTGCGCTTCCTGCAGGGCATCGCGGTCGGCGGGCAGTGGGGCGGCGTGGTCCTGCTGCTGACCGAGACCGCGGGGCCGAAGAAGCGCGGCTTCGCGGGCACGTTCGGGCAGGCCGGCGTTCCGATCGGCGTGCTGCTGGGCAACGTCGCCTTCATCAGTGCCACGACGTCTCTCTCGCCTGAGGCGTTCGCGTCGTGGGGCTGGCGCGTGCCGTTCCTCGCGAGCGCGCTCCTGTTCCCCGTGGTGCTGTTCATCCAGCTCAAGGTCGAGGACAGCCCCGTCTTCCGTGAGTTGCAGCAACGCCGTGCGTCGGGACCGGTCGTGGCGCAGGCACCGCTGAAGGAGGCACTGCGAACCCACCGCAAGCCGATCCTGCTCGGTGCGGGCCTGATGTTCGCGTCCAACGCGATCTTCTACGTGTCGATCGCGGGCGTCCTGTCCTATGCGACCACCACGCTCGGCCTGGCCCGCGAGTCGGTGCTGGTCGTCAGCATGCTGTCGTCCCTCGTGAGCATCCCGGTCATCCTCTGGGCCGGGCACGCGTCGGACCGCCTCGGGCGCCGTCCGCTGATCATCGCGGGCACCGTCGGCATGATCTTGTGGGCGTTCCCGTACTTCCTGCTCGTGGACACGGCCTCGCTGTTGTTGCTGTTCGTCGCGAACACGGTCGGAGGCATCGCGTCCTCTCTCGTGTACGGGCCGATCGCCGCCTACCTGGGCGAACTGTTCGAGGCGCACGTGCGGTACTCGGGTGCTTCTCTCGCGTACCAGCTGGCGTCGATCCTGGTCAGCGGCGGCACGCCGTTCGTCATGACGGCGCTGCTGGGCGCGACCGGGACCTCGATGTCCGTGTCCGCGTTCCTGCTGGTCATGGGCCTCTTCACGCTGGTGTCGGTGTTCAAGTTGCCGGAGACGCACCAGCCGGAACGGGCCTGATCAACACCGGCGCGATTGGTGCTACCTTGGTAGCACCAATCGCGTTACCATCAGGAACATGGCGGTAGAGAAGTTGAGTGTGTCTTTGCCGGGCGTCGTCGCCGCCAGGGCACGACGGGCGGCTGACCGAGCGGGAGTGCCGCTGTCCGCCTGGCTCGCGGAGGCAGCGGAAGCCGCCGCGGATCTCGCCGAGGCCCAGGCAGCCGCCCAGGACTACGCGGCACAGTTCGGCGAGCCCGATCCGGCCGAACTCGAGCAGATCCGCGAAGAACTCGCGGAAGCAGGCGTCGGGGCCGCCGAGTCCCCGGCGGACGCCGCAGCCCGTGCCGCAGCACTGGCACGGCTTCTGGGCCTGCCGGAGGAAAGGCGAGCGGGTTGAGCGCGCGTGGTCTCATCTTGGACGCCGGCGCACTCATCCAGGTCGAAGGAAACCCCAGGGGGAGCGTGTACGGAGCATGCCGTGACGCCCTCGATTCGGGCACCCGCGCGCTTCTGCCGACCGTCGTACTGGCTCAGGTGTGGCGCGGAACTGCGAGGCAGGCACCGGTGGCGATGCTGCGCCGGATGTGCAAGCCCGTCCCGTTCACCGAGGACGTGGCGGAAGCGATCGGCAGACTGCTCGCCATCGCCGGAACGTCCGACGTGGTCGACGCGGCTGTCGTCATCGCGGCCGTCAGCCACAACTGCGCCGTGCTGACCTCAGACCCCGGCGACCTGGGGAAGCTCGCCGATGCCGTAGGTGTGCGGGTTCCACTCATCGTCGTCTGATCGGACAAATCGGGCCTTCACAGTCAAGACCTCTGCGGAACCTGGAGCCGATGCCGTACGTTGGCGCGTCGTGACCACTCTCATGGCGCGCTTCAAGCAGCGGATGCGCAGGTTCGCGCAGAAACCGGGCTCAGTCGACCTCGCCCCGTTCCAGGCAATGCTCGCGGACGTGGAGAAACACGCCGAGAAGTTCAAGGCGTTCAGCGACGAGGAGCTGACGGCACACGCCGAGAAGCTGCGCGAGGAGAGCACGGACACCGAGCTCGTGGCCCTCACGCGGGAGGCCGCCGAGCGCGCCATCGGGCAGCGTCCGTTCGACGTGCAGGTCCTGGGTGCGCTCGGCATGCTCAGCGGGCTCGTAGTCGAGATGGCGACCGGTGAGGGCAAGACGCTCGCGGGCGCCATGGCCGCGGCCGGGTTCGCGATCAAGGGCAAGCGCGTCCACGTGGTCAGCGTCAACGACTACCTCGCCCAGCGCGACGCGGAGTGGATGGGCCCGCTGTACGGGCTGCTCGGCGTCACCGTGGGCTGGATCAACGGCAGCTCGAAGGCCGACGAGCGCCGCGAGGCCTACCAGCGCGAGGTCACGTACGCGCCGGTCAGCGAGATCGGCTTCGACATCCTGCGCGACCGGATCGTCACGAGCCCCGAAGACCTGATCGTGCCCGAGCCGGAGGTCGCGCTCATCGACGAGGCCGACTCGGTGCTCGTCGACGAGGCCCGCGTGCCGCTGGTGCTCGCCGGCTCGACCAGCGCGGAGGCGGCCGACCCCGTCATCGCCGACCTGGTGAAGCGGCTGCGCCAGAACCTGCACTACGAGATCGACGACGAGGAGCGCAACGTCTTCCTCACGGGTGCGGGCTCCGAGGCCGTCGAGCGGGCGCTCGGCGAGATCGACCTGTACTCGCAGGAGCACGTCACGTCCACGCTGTCGAAGGTCAACGTGGCGCTGCACGCGCAGGTGCTGCTGCACCGCGACGTCGACTACATCGTGCGTGACGGCAAGGTGCACCTGATCAACGACACGCGTGGCCGTGTCGCGAAGCTGCAGCGGTGGCCGGACGGCCTGCAGGCCGCGGTCGAGGCCAAGGAGAACGTCCAGACGACCGAGTCGGGCGAGATCCTCGACTCGATGACGGTGCAGGCGCTGCTGTCGCGCTACCCGACGCGCTGCGGCATGACCGGTACCGCCGTCGCCGTCGCCGAGACGCTGCGGGAGTTCTACGAGCTGGAAGTGCTCGTGATCCCGCCGAACAAGGAGAACATCCGCGAGGACGAGCACTTCCGCCTCTACGCGACGCTGGAGCAGAAGGAAGACGCGATCGTCGAGGAGATCAAGACCGTCCACGAGACCGGTCGCCCGATCCTCGTCGGCACGCTCGACGTCGCCGAGTCGGAGCGGATCTCCTCCAAGCTGCGCGCCGCCGGCATCGAGTGCGTGGTGCTCAACGCGAAGAACGACGCCGAGGAGGCGTCGATCATCGCGGACGCCGGTTCGTACCAGCGCATCACGGTCTCGACCCAGATGGCCGGTCGCGGTACGGACATCCGTCTCGGTGGGCACGAGGGCGAGGACCACGACCGGATCGCCGAGCTCGGCGGCCTGTACGTGATCGGCTCCGGGCGCCACTCGTCGTCACGCCTGGACGACCAGCTGCGCGGCCGCGCGGGCCGTCAGGGCGACCCCGGCGGCTCGGTGTTCTTCTCGTCCATGCAGGACGAGCTGATCACCCAGTACGCGCCGGACGCCGAGGACCCGTCCGAAGTGGACAACGACGGCCGGGTGCACGACAAGGGCCTGCTGCACACCTTCGAGCACGCCCAGCGCGTGGCCGAGGGCGTGAACCTGGAGATCCACCGCAACACCTGGCGCTACAACAAGCTGATCGAGCACCAGCGCGACATCCTGCTCAAGCACCGCGACGTCGTGCTGCGCACCGACGCGGCGTTCGAGAAGGTCGGCAAGAAGGAAGGCGTGTCCGACGAGGTGGCCGCCGAGGTCGCCCGCAAGATCACGCTGTTCTTCCTGGACGACCTGTGGACGCACCACCTGACGTTCCTGTCGGACCTGCGCGAGGGCATCCACCTGCGCGCGCTGGCCCGGCAGAACCCGCTGGACGAGTTCCACCGCGAGGCCATCCCGGCGTTCAACAAGATCGTGCCGGAGTCGTGGGAGCGCACCTCGGAGAAGTACGAGGCGGCCAAGATCACCGACGACGTCTACGACCTCGCCGACGCCGGGGTGAAGCGCCCGAGCTCGACGTGGACTTATCTGGTGCACGACAACCCGTTCGGCTCCGGACTGGAGGAGTCGATGAAGGGTCTCGTCAAGATGGTCCGCGGGCAGCGCCGCTGACGGTCACTTCTTCCCGGGGACGATGAGGTCGTCCGCGGGTCTGGCGGGCCGGGGCAACGTCTCGGCCCGTCTGGCTTTCGCAGGCGTCGTGGCGGCCGCGGTCATCTCGGCGGTCAGCTTCTTGATCTCCGCGAGGATGTCGAGGTGCTCCTGCGACGGCGGTGGTCCGACGAAGTTGGACCTGTCGTGTGCCGTCCGTTCCGCGCGCTCGGCCAGCAGCCGGATGCGGCGCAAATGCTCGTGTTCCCCGTCCGGGAACAGGAAGTCGGTCTGCTCAATCACCTGTGCAAGCTTTCGCGTGCACAGGTGACGAGTCGATCCCCTAGTCGGCTGATTCCAGTTTCCGGACGAGCCAGTCGTGGAAACCGCCGATGTGGTGCTCTGAGGGCACCAGCACCCCACCATGCGCGTAGGCGCGTGAGGCCATCGCAGGCTGACATCGCTCGCAGGCCTCGAAGTCCTGTTCGTTCACCCGGTGGAACAGCTCGACCGAGCGAGAGACGTCACGGCCGGTGTCGACCACTTCCTTGGCGTAGAGCCAATCGCACTCGACGACCGTCCGATCCGCCGCCAGCGGGTACATGCGGTGCACGATCACGTGGTCCGGCACGAGGTTGATGAACACCTGCGGCTTGACGGTGATGGCGTAATACTTCCTGTCGCGATCCTCTTCCAGCGCCGAGAGTTTCTCGAACCCCTCGCTGCCGTCGACGGTGAATCCCCTGATGTCGTCACCGAACTCCGCACCGTGCCCGACGTAGTACTGCGCCGCGTAGCCGTCGGCGAACTCGGGCAGCACCTCGGTGAGCTCGGGGTGGATCGTCGCGCAGTGGTAGCACTCCATGAAGTTCTCGATGATGAGCTTCCAGTTGGCCTTCACGTCGTAGACGATTCGTTTGCCCACGGACAACTGGTCGATCTCGTAGCCGTCGATGGCGTCGAGCGTGCCCAAACGTTCGGTGACAGCGCTCAGCACGTCGTCCTCGAAGCTCGGAGGATCCTCGGCGAGGTTCACCCAGGCGTAGCCGAGCCATTCGCGCAGATGCACTTTGGTGAGTCCGTACTCAACGCGATCGACGTCCGGCATTGAGGTGAGATTGGGTGCGGCGATCAGGTTGCCGTCCAACGCGTACGTCCAGGCGTGGTAAGGGCACTGGAACGCCCGTTTGACGCTGCCGGCCTCGTCGAGGCAGATGCGTGCGCCGCGGTGCCTGCACACGTTGAGGAACGCGTTGAGGCCGCCTTTGCGGTCACGCGCGATGAGCACGCTTTCCCGCCCGACCTGCACCGTGCGGAAGTCGCCGGCGTTCGGGAGGTCACCGGAGCGGACCGCGCAGAACCACATCTCCTCGAAGATGTTCGCTTGCTCCTGCGCGAAGATCGCGGGATCGGTGTAGTAGCGGCCCTCGAGGGTCGAGATCAGGCTGCCTGTCATGCTCCGCCTCTCAAGCGAGCAGGGTCGAACAGGGCGACCGGGTGCCGCGTGGCCCCGTCGATCGTGAGGTCGGCGAGGATCTCGCCGACGACGGGCACGAACTTGAAGCCGTGCCCCGAGAAGCCGCACGCCACGGTCACGTCGTCGTGCTCCGGGTGGCGGGCGAGGACGAAGTGCCGATCGGCGGTGTTGGTGTACATGCAGGTCGCGGCGCGTTGGAACGTGCCGGCGAGGCCGGGCATCGGGGACCTGGTGGCGTTCGCGATCGCCTCGACCTCGTGGGCGTGCACCGTGCGGTCGATGGTCTCGGGCGTGCAGATCTCGCCGCCGTGGTGGAACGCCACCTTCACCGCGCCGTCGTGCTCGGGGAAGCCGTAGAAGCCGGTGCCGCGGTCCCAGATGTAGATCGGGTGGCCGGCGAGTGTCTCGTCCGGGGTGAAGTAGAACTGGACCTGACGTTCGATCTCAAACGGGATTCGCAGGTCCCCCAACAACTCCGGCGCCCACGGACCGGGGCACAGCACGACGTGCCCGGCCTCGTAGCTCCCGCGGGTCGTGGTGACCCTGCCGGGCTCCCAGTGCGTCACCGGCTCTTCGAAGCGCAGGTCGGCACCCGCGCGCCGGGCGAGCGCCAGGTGGGCCTGGACGGACGTCTCCGGCACGACGAAGCCCGCTCCGGGTTCGTACAGCCCGATCTCGTCCGGCTCCGGCCGCAGGGCCGGGAAGCGCTCGCGGATTCGGGACGCGTCGAGCAGTTCGTGTCTCAGACCGAACTGCTCGACGCTCGCCCGGCTACCCGTGATGGCGCCGCTGTCCGGATCGCCGACGATGATGCCGCCGACGCGGTGGAAGATCCGCTCGCCGCTGTCCCGCTCGATCTGGTCCCACATCTCGTGGGCCCGCAGCAGCAACGGCACGTACGCGGGGTCCTCGAAGTACGCCTGCCGCGTGATGCGCGACCCGCCGTGGCTCGACCCCAGCGCGTGCGCGGGCGTGAACCTCTCCAGTCCCAGCACTCGTTTGCCGCGCTGGGCGAGCCGGTACGCGGCGGCACTGCCCATGCCGCCGAGCCCGATGACGATGACGTCGTAGGTCACCCTCGAAGCCGCTTCATCTCAGGGTCGAACAACGGTTCCTGCGCCGGGCGGGCCTTGACCTTCTGCCCGAAGTACTCGATCTCGACCTCGTCGTCGATCTCGCTGGGCAGCCAGGCGTAGGCGATGTTGAGGCCGGTCGTGTACCCGTAGGCCGCACTCGTGACGTAGCCGACCGGTTCTCCTTGGTGGAACACGGGTTCGCTGCCCAGCACGACGCTGTGCGGGTCGTCGATCGTGAGGCAGGTGAGCTTCTTGGTCGAGGTGAGGTTGTGCAGCGATCCCTTGCCGAGGAACTCCTTGTCCTGGCGCACCGCGAACCCGAGTCCCGCCTCGAACGGGTCGTGCTCGGTCGTCACGTCCGTGCCCCACGACCGGTAGCCCTTCTCCAGGCGCAGGCTGTTGAACGCGCCGCGCCCGGCCGCGATGACACCGTGCCGCTGCCCCGCCTCCCACAGCGTGTCCCACAGCTTCGTGCCGAGGTCCGCGGTGGTGTAGAGCTCCCAGCCCAGTTCGCCCACATAGGACAGTCGCAGCGCCGTCACCGGCACGTTCTTGATGAACGCCCTCTGCGCGGTGAAGTACCCCTTCTGCGTGTCAAGGGTGTGCGAGATGTCGTTGATGAGATCGCGCGCCAACGGGCCCCACAGGCCGATGCAGCACGTTCCGGCCGTGATGTCCCTGATGAAGACGTCGTCCGGCGCGTGCCGGGTGAGCCACTCGAGGTCGAGGTTGCCGTTGGCGCCGACCTGGAACGTCGTCGCGCCGAGCCGGGCGATCGTCAGGTCGCTGCGCACGCCGCCCTGCTCGTCCAGCAGCAGCGTGTAGACGACGGCGCCGGGCTTGCGGTCGAGGTTGTTGGTCGTCATGCGCTGCAGGAACTCCAGCGCTCCCGGTCCACCGACCTCCAGCCGCTTCAACGGTGTCATGTCGAACAGCGCGACCCGCTTGCGCGTCACCAGCGCCTCGGCGCCGCAGATCGGCGACCAGAACCGGCTCGCCCACTCGTTCCGCGAGGGCACCTCGGCGACCTCGGGCAGGCCCGCGTTGGCCTCGTACCAGTGCGGCCGCTCCCAGCCCGACGCCTCCAGGAAGAACGCGCCGAGCTCCTGCTGCCGGCCGTGGAACGGGCTAGTGCGGATCGGCCGCGGGCTCTCCATGGGCTGCAACGGGTGCAGCACGTCGTAGACCTCGACGAAGTTCTGGCAGCTGCGTTCCAGCACGTAGTCGGGCGCCAGCTGCACCTGCTCGAACCGGTTGAGGTCGCTCGAGTGCAGGTCCAGCTCAGGCTGCCCGTCCACGATCCACTCGGCCATCGACCGCGCCACGCCCGCGGAGTGCGTGATCCACACCGCCTCCGCCACCCAGAAGCCCTGGAGCGCCGGGTGCTCGCCCAGCAACGGCATCCCGTCGCTGGTGAACGAGAACAGCCCGTTGAACCCGCGATCCACCCCGGCCTCCGCCAGCGCCGGGATCAGCTCGACGGCCGACGCCCAGGACGCCTCGAAGTCCTCCTCGGTGAACGGCAGCTCCGAGCCGGTGATGTCGCGCGCCGCGATCGGCATGGGCCGGTGCCCGTACGCGCCGATGCCCAGCGCCTTGCCGTGCGAGCGGAAGTACAGGTCGGCTTCCTGGTGCCGCAGGATCGGCCGGCGTGCCAACGCCTCCGCGTCGGCGTTCAGGTCGCCGGTGAACACGTACTGGTGGGCCATCGGCACGAGCGGAACGGTCAGCCCGGCCATCTCGCCCAGCAGCGGCCCCCACATCCCGGCGCACGACACCACGACGTCGGCCGGGAACAGGTCCGTTCCGGTCCGCACCCCGGTGACCCGGTCGCCCGAGGTCTCGACCGCGACGACCTTCTGCCCGAACTCGAACCGCGCCCCTCGTCCGATGGCCCGCCGTGCCTGGATCTCGGCGGCCTGGACGGGCTTCGCGAGGCCGTCGCCCGGAATCAGGAACCCGCCGAGCAGCTGTTCCCGGTCCAGCAACGGGTGCAGGCGCGCGACCTCGTCGGCGTCGATCAGCCGGCTCTCCACTCCCCACGACGTGGCCCAGCCGTGTCTGCGCGCGAGGTCGGCGAGCCGTTCGGGGCTGGTGGCGATCTCCAGGCCACCGATCTGGTCGAAGCAGCCCAGAGCGGTGTACTTCTCGACCGTGTAGCGGGCGAAGGCGGTCATGCTGCGGCACGGGTTCGTCTGGAAGACCAGGCCGGGCGCGTGACCGCTGGACCCGCCGGCCGCGACGCCCGCTGCCTGGTCGAGGACCGTGACGTCGGTGAAGCCCCGTTCGGTGAGCTCGTCGGCCAGCGCGCACCCGACGATCCCCGCCCCCACGAGCACCACGCGAGGCACTGCACCAGGCATCAGGACACCCCTTCGCCTCAGTTGCGAGTAACAGAACTCGTTCCGCTATCAGCAACAAATTGCGGCCAGCGGGTCCCACTGTCAATACCGCCGTTCGCGCGGCCGGCGTCGGACGGCCTGTGAAACCGGGCAAACGAGGAGGTTGGCACCGCAAACGTGCAGCACAATCCCCGCATGGACTCCGTCAGCCTGCACACGATGGCGCGCCGGTACCTGATGAGCCGCATCGAGAAGCTGCCGTCCGGGCACGGCGGAACCACCGCCGCGCTGACGATCCAGAAGGCGGTCGACCGCCTCGACCGCGACGACCTGCCGTCGCCCAGGACGCTCGCCGCCGCCCTCGCCACGGCCGCGGCGGCCCCGCTGGACCACTGGCCCTCCGACAGCGGCGGGCGGGACGAGATCAGCGCGGAACGCGAGCGGTTCCGCGAGTCGGTCAGGAGCTGGGTCGACCGCGACCTCGTGGTCGAACCCCTGCCGTACCGCCGCCTGTTCAGCGAGGAGGAGGCCGCGTCCTGGGCCCGCCCGATCGAGGAGCGCTGGGGCAGCAAGCGGCCGCTGTGGGTCCCGCAGATCGACGGTGACGTGCCGGAGGGCCTGCTGATGCTGCAGACCCCGCGATGTGGGACGACGGCCCCGGCGTCGAACCGATGCGCAAGGCCTTGCAGGAGAGGGGACCGCGCCGCGTGATCGAGATCAGGGAACCCGGCACCGCGGGCTCCCTGATCGACTTCGACCTGGTCGAACCGTTCTACACCGGCGTCGAGGCCGTGTGGACCGACGAGACGCTCGACTGGGTCGTCTACGTCTCGCACCACTGGACGGTGGAGGTCAGCGGCACGCTGGTCCCCCGCCTGCAGGCCCTCTGGCCGGACCTGGACGACTGGCGCTGGACAGCTCCCGACTGGTACTAGGCCCTGTCCTGCAGGTCTCGTCCGCGATAGTCGCGGCCGAGGGCCAGGACCTAGCCCGCGAAGTAGCCGAGCTGCGCCGAGAGATCGGCCGCCGCCGCCGACATGGCCGGCACGATCTCCGCGACCCGCTGCCGCGACAACCGGTACGACGGCCCGGAAGCGCTCATCGCCGCGACGACCTCGCCGCGATGCCCGCGCACCGGGACGGCGACGGCGTGCAGGCCCAGCTCCAGTTCCTCGAAGCAGGCCGCGAACCCCTGCGACGCGACCGTCTCCAGTTCCGCCAGCAGCCGGTCGCCGTCCACGAGCGTGTTCTCGGTGTAGGAGTCGAGCGGCAGCGACACCAACCGCTTGCGCTCGTCCGGCGGCAGGAAGGCCAGCAGGATCTTGCCGGACGAGGTGGCGTGCAGAGGTGTGCGCTGGCCGATCCAGTTCACGGCGGAGACCGCCGCGGAGCCGCGGGCCTGGGTGATGTTGATGGCGACGCCGGCGTCGTGCACGGCGATGTTGACGGTCTCGCCGAACGTGTCCGCGAGGGTCTGGCAGACGGGCTGGCCGAGCTTGGTCAGGTCCATGCGACCGGTGGCGGCGCCGGCCAGGCGCACCACCCCGAAACCGATGGCGTACTTGCCCCTTTCACCGAGCTGCTCCACCAGGCCACGCGCCTCCAGCACGGAGACGAGTCTGGACACCGTGGACTTGTGCACACCCAGCTCACCGGCGATTTCGGTGATACCGGCCTCGCCCTGCGCCAGCAGTTCGAGCACGCTGATGGCTCTGTCCACGGACTGCACCTGAGCTGCCGAGTCGGAGTTGCTCATCGCGCAACAGTAACCGGCAGGCAAAACAACCGGCTGGACTCTTGACGGCGCGTCTTCGGAGCCGCACATTGTGTTGCGTCATTCGGAACGTGTGCCGTTTTACGCAACGGAGGCCGACGATGATCCGCGCCTGCGCTCTCGTGGACCTGCCCCCAGGGGAGGCGGTTCGCATCGTCGGTCCTCGCGCGCTGACCTGTCTGCCCGCCAGAAGACCGGTGAGGACCTGCTCCGTCCACGTGAAAGATGGAGAGGTCTATGTCGATGCCGAAGTGAACAGGGACGTGGCGTGAAGACGATCGCGATCATCGGCGCCTCACTCGCCGGCCTGAGGTCGGCGCAGGCACTGCGCCAGCAGGGGTTCGACGGACGGATCGTCGTCGTCGGCGACGAGATCCATCTCCCCTATGACCGGCCTCCTCTCTCGAAGGACTTCCTCCTCGGCAAGGTCGAGGCGGTACCGCTCGCGGACCAGGAGGACCTCGACGCGCTGAGCGCGGAGTGGCGCCTGGGCGTGCGGGCGACCGGGTTGCTCTCCAGCCGGGAGATCTCGCTCAGCGACGACACGACGGTCGAGGCCGACGGCATCGTCATCGCGACGGGCGGGCTGCCGCGCACGATTCCCGGCACGCACGTCCTGCGCACGCTGGACGACGCGATCAAGCTCCGCGAGGCGTTCGGCACCGCGCAGCACATCGGTGTCATCGGCGCCGGCTTCATCGGGGCCGAGATCGCCTCCAGTGCGCGCGCTCTGGGCAAGGACGTCACCGTCGTCGAGGCGCTGCCCGCGCCTCTCACACGCGTGCTGGGCGCCGAGATGGGTGCCGCGTGTGGACACCTGCACGGCGACCACGGATCAACGTTGATCACGGGGATCAATGTTGACTCGGTCAACGTCGACGGCGGAATCAACCTCGCGGACGGCCGTGTCGTCGGCGCCGACGTCATCGTCGCGGGCATCGGCACGCGCCCGGCGACGGACTGGCTCACCGGCGGACCGGTCAACCTCGGCAACGGCGTCCTGTGCGACGCGGGCGGCGTGACGAACCTGCGCAACGTCGTCGCGGTCGGCGACGTCGCGAACTGCGCCGGGCATCGTGCCGAGCACTGGACGAGCGCGACCGAACAGGCACAGGTCGCCACGCGCAACCTGCTCGCGGGCGAGACCGTCGCCACGCACACCAGCGGCGGTTACGTCTGGTCCGACCAGTACGGCGTGCGAATCCAGTTCATCGGGCGAGCGACGGAGGACGTTCGCGTAGAAGATGGGTCCATCGAGGACAGGAAGTTCGTAGCGACCTATCGAGACGGTGACGACCCGGACGCCATCGTCGGCATTGTGGCCATGAGCAACGCACGACTCTTCACCCGGCTCCGCCGGAACCTGAAGTAACGGTCGTCACGGTTTACCGCCACCGGCGACCGGCTAAACCCCAATGTCCTACTTGGACATACGAACAGGGAGGCGTGTCGCCGGTGCGGCAGATCATCAACCCCTTCGACCAGAGTGTTCTCACCGAGGTCGAGGACCAAACCCGCGAACAGGCGATCCAGGCGATCGCCATGGCGAGAAACGCCTTCGACCACGGCGACTGGCAGCACTCCAGCCCCGAGCACCGCGCGGCCGTGCTGAACCGCGTCGCGGACCTCCTGGAACGCGACAAGGAGGACATCGCCCGCACCGAGACGCTCGACACCGGCAAGACGCTGGTCGAGAGCCGCATCGACGTGGACGACGTCGCCGCCGTGTTCCGCTACTACGGCAACCTCGCCGGACTGCTGCACCCGAAGATCGTCCAGGGTGTCCCGGCCGACGTCATCAGCCGCATCGACTACGAACCCGTCGGCGTCTGCGGCCTGATCGCCCCCTGGAACTACCCGCTGCTGCAGGTCTCCTGGAAGATCGCGCCCGCCCTGCTGGCGGGCAACACGATCGTGGCCAAGCCGAGCGAGATCACTCCGCTCACGACGATCAAGCTGTTCGAGCTGTTGCAGGAGGCCGGACTGCCCGACGGGGTCGCGAACCTGGTCCTCGGCACCGGCCCGGAGGTCGGTGCGCCGCTGTCCGAGCACCCCGACGTCGACCTGATCTCGTTCACCGGCAGCCTCGCGACCGGTCAGCGGATCATGGCTGCCGCCGCGAAGACCGTGAAGAAGGTCGCGCTCGAACTCGGCGGCAAGAACCCGAACATCGTCTTCGCGGACGCCGACATCGACGTCGCCGTCGACTACGCGCTCACCGCCGCGTTCTTCCACGCCGGCCAGGTCTGCTCGTCGGGCACGAGGCTCATCGTGCACTCCAGCGTCTACGACGACTTCGTCGACGAGGTCGCGCGCCGGGCCGATCTCATCAAGCTGGGCAACGGGTTCGACGAGGACACGGAGTCCGGTCCCCTCGTCAGCGCCGAGCACCGGGCGAAGGTCGAGAGCTACGTCGAGGTCGCCAGGCAGGAGGGCGCGACCCTCAAGGCGGGCGGCAGGCGGCCGGAGGAAGCCGAGCTGCAGAAGGGCTTCTTCTTCCGCCCCACGGTCTACGCGGACTGCACGCGGGACATGAAGCTCGTCCAGGACGAGACGTTCGGCCCGATCATCACCGCCGAGCGCTTCGAGACCGAGGAAGAAGCGATCCGGCTCGGCAACGACACCGAGTACGGGCTCGCCGGCGGTGTCTGGAGCCAGGACCTGGACAAGGCGCAGCGCGTCGCGAAGAAGCTCCGTCACGGCACGGTCTGGATCAACGAGTTCGGCCCGTACCTGCCGCAGGCGGAGTGGGGCGGATTCAAGCGCTCCGGTGTCGGTCGCGAGCTCGGCACCGCGGGCCTGCACGAGTACACCGAGCCGAAGCACGTGTACCAGAACCTCAAGCCTGAATCCCAGAACTGGTTCGCGCGAAGGGACTCCAAGTGACCGCGTACGACTACGTGATCGTCGGCGGCGGAACGGCGGGCTGCGTGCTCGCGGCACGACTCACCGAGGACGAGAACGTCACGGTCGCCGTCATCGAGGGCGGTCCCTCCGACGTCGGCGACGAGAAGATCCTGAACCTGCGCAACTGGATCAACCTGCTGGAGACCGAGTACGACTACGACTACCCGACGGTCGAGCAGCCGCGCGGCAACTCGCACATCCGGCACAGCCGCGCGAAGGTGCTCGGCGGGTGCTCCAGCCACAACACGCTGATCTGCTTCCAGCCGCTGCCGCAGGACCTCGACGGCTGGGGCCACGGCTGGACGTGGGACGCGGTCGGCCCGTACTACGACAAGGTCCAGCTCAACATCATCCCGGTGGTGGAGAAGGACAGGAACCCGATCGCCCAGGACTTCGTGGCCGCCGCGCGGCAGGCCACGGGCGTCCCGGAGATCGACGACTTCAACGCGAAGCCCTTCCAGGACGGCGTGGGCTTCTTCTCCATCGCCTACCACCCGGAGAAGAACAACCAGCGGTCCAGTGCCAGCACCGCCTACGTCCACCCGATCCTGGAGCGCAGGAACCTGACGCTGCTGCTCGACACCTGGGCGAGCAGGATCGAGTTCGACGGCACCCGGGCGATCGGCGTGCACACCGACAAGGGCTACGTCGAGGCCGACAAGGAGGTTCTGCTCTGCGCGGGCGCGATCGACACGCCGCGTCTCATGATGCTCTCGGGCATCGGCGACGCAGAGCACCTCAGCAGCATCGGCATCGAGCCGAGGCACGACCTGCCCGGTGTCGGCGAGAACCTGCTCGACCACCCCGAGTCGGTCATCGTCTGGGAGACCACGAAGCCGTTGCCGGAGAACTCGGTGATGGACTCCGACGCCGGTCTGTTCATCCGGCGCGACGAGTCGGACCCCCGGCCGGACCTGATGTTCCACTTCTACCAGATCCCGTTCACCACCAACACGGAACGCCTCGGCTACCCGAAGGTGGAGCACGGGGTCTGCATGACGCCGAACATCCCCCGGCCGCACAGCAGGGGCAGGCTGTGGCTGAAGTCCAGCGACCCCAACGAGAAGCCGGCGCTCGACTTCGGCTACTTCACCCACCCCGACGGCTACGACGAGCAGACCCTCGTCGACGGCTTCCGGATCGCGCGCAGGATCGCCGAGCAGGAGCCGCTGAAGTCGTGGCTCAAGCGGGAGATCGCGCCGGGCCCGGACGTCACGAGCGACGAGGCTCTGTCCGAGTACGGCCGGAGAGCGGCCCACACCGTCTACCACCCGGCGGGCACCTGCGCCATCGGGTCCGTTGTGGACGGTGAGCTGAAAGTCATCGGACTCGAAGGCCTCCGGGTCGTCGACGCGTCCGTGTTCCCGACCATGCCCACCGTGAACCCCATGGTCACGGTGCTCATGATTGGAGAACGCGCCGCGGACCTGATCAAGGAGGCGTAGTGACCCGAATCGATTCAACACTGTCAGCGGAAGACAGGCTCCAGAATCTGGGTTACACCTCGGAGTTCAAGCGGGACATGAGTCCCTGGGCGAACTTCTCGCTGGGCTTCACCTATCTCTCCCCCGTGGTCAGCACGTACACGTTGTTCGGCGTCGCCCTCGCCCTGGGCGGCCCGCCGATGATCTGGAGCTTCGTCGTCGCGGGCGTCGGCCAGTTCCTGGTCGCGCTGATCTTCGGCGAACTCGTGGCGCAGTACCCGGTCGCGGGCGGCGTGTACCCCTGGGCACGCCGCCTGTGGGGCAAGCGGTGGGCGTGGATGACCGGCTGGGTGTACATGATCGCCCTGCTGGTCACCATCGCGTCCGTCAGTTACGGCGCGGGCCCCTATCTGGCAACACTTCTCGGCTACACGGCCACGGTCGGCAACACCGTGCTGTGCGCGATCGCGATCGTCGTGGTGTCCACGCTCATCAACTACGCGGGCACCAAGGTGCTGTCGTGGGCCGCCATCTTCGGGTTCGCCGCGGAGATCGTCGGTGCGCTCGTGGTCGGCATCTGGCTGCTGGTCGACAACCGCCTGCACGGCCTGGGCGTGCTGTTCGACAGCTTCGGCGCGGAGGGGTCGGGCAGCTACCTGCCGGCGTTCTTCGCGGCCGGCATCATCGGTCTCTACCAGTACTACGGCTTCGAGGCGTGCGGCGACACCGCGGAAGAGGTCAAGGACCCCGGCCGCGTCATCCCGAAGGCCATGCGCCGCACCATCTACATCGGCGGCGCGGCGGCCACGTTCGCGTGCCTGTCGCTGCTGCTGGCGGTGCCGGACTTCGGCAAGGTCATCAGCGGCGAGGACGCCGACCCCGTCACGAACGTCCTGACGAACGCGTTCGGCCCGGTCGGCTACAAGATCGTGATCGCCGTCGTGCTGATCTCGTTCCTGTCCTGCACGATGTCGCTGCAGGCGGCGGCGTCCCGTCTCACCTACTCCTACGCCCGCGACAAGATGATCTTCGGGCACAAGGCGCTCGCCAAGTTCAACCCGAAGCGCCACATCCCGCCGTACGCGCTCGCGCTCGCCGGGGTCGTCCCGGTGGTCATCGTGTTCGCCTCGATGCTGTCCACGAACGCGCTGGACAAGATCGTGTCGTTCGCGACGCTCGGCATCTACCTGGGCTTCCAGATGGTCGTGTTCGCGGCGCTGCGGGCGCGGCTCAAGGGCTGGACGCCGTCCGGCGAGTTCACGCTCGGCCGGTGGGGCCTGGTCGTCAACGTGCTGGCGCTCGCGTACGGCGTCGCGGCGATGGTGAACATGGTGTGGCCTCGTACCCCGGACGCGCCCTGGTACGACAACTACGTCGTGATCCTCAGCGGTGCGCTCGTGGTCGGCATCGGCCTGGTCTACATGCTGATCGCCAAGCCGTTCGGCAACTCCGACGCTGCGGCGGGCGACGCCGTGCCGTCCGGGGAGCCGCTAACCCTGCAGGCGAAGTAGGCGCAGGGCGAGCTGCACTTCCAGCACGCGGTCCGGCGACTGCCAGTCGCCGAGCAACGACGAGACCCGGTCGAGCCGTTGCGTGACCGTGTTGACGTGGACGTGCAGCTCCGCCTTGGCGCGGCTGAGGTTCGCGCCGCAGCGGAAGTAGACCTCCAGCGTGTGCACCAGTTCCGTGCCACGCTCGGAGTCGTAGTCGAGCACCGGGCCGAGCACCGACCGCACGTACCCGGACACGTCCGCCCTGTCACCGAGCAGCACACCGACGAACCCGAGGTCGGCCATCGTCGCGGCCTCCTTGTCCCGGCCCAGCTGCCGCAACGCCTTCAGGCACCGCCGGGCCTCCTCGTAGGCCGCCGCGATCGCCACCGGCCCCGCGACCGGCCCGCACGCGCCCACCGTCGCGTCCAGGGCCTTCGCCACCTCGCGGGCGACGTGCGTGGACACCGACGGCAACGCCAGCACGACGTCCCGGCCGCGTGACCCGGCCAGTCCCCTGTGGACGGACGCGTAGTGCGTGGCCCCGGAAAGGTTCCCGTCCGCCACCAGCACCACGTGCGGGTCGCTCAGCTCGACGCCGACCCGCCGTGCCCGCGCCAGCAGCCCGGTGGCGTCGCGCCCGTCCAGGATGTCGGTGATCAGCTCGCCGCGGACCTTGTTCTCCGCCTCGGCCACGGTCCGGCGCAGCAGCAGCAACAACGCCGTCACCGCCGCCGACCGTTCGAACACCCGCCGGTCCGCGTCGGACAGGTCCGGGCGGCCCGAGAGAGCGATCCCGCCCAGCAGCTCCGACCCGGCCAGCACCGCGCACACCCACACGCCGGACAGCAGCACGGCCCGGCCGTTCGCCCGCACGGCGGCGGGAGGCACGGCGTCGAGCACCTCGACCGGCCCGCCGAGCAACTCCCCCACCGCCGCCGCGACCTCGGCCGAGGAACCGCCGCGCAGCACGAGATCCGTGAGCCGGTCGTGCGCCTCCTCGGCCCGTTTCATGGCCTCGTTGTGCGACTGGATCGTCGCGAACAACGACGCCGTGTCGATCGCGATGGCCGCGTGGTCGGCCAGGGACTGCAGCAGCGCGACCTCCTCGGCGGGGAACTCGCGCGTGGTCCGGTCGGCCGCGTACAGCACGCCGATGACCTTCGAGTCGAGCTTGAGCGGCACGCCCAGGATCGCCGTCAGGCCCTCGTCGTGCACCGCCGAGTCGATCGGGTTCGTGTGGTTGAACCGGGCGTCCGCGAAGTAGTCGGACGTCGCGTACGGCCGCGCGGTCTGGGCGACGAGCCCGCCCAGGCCCTCGCCGAGCCCCAGCCTGACCTTCTGGAACAACGGCGAGAACGACCCGTCCGTCACCCTCATGTAGGTGCCGGCCGGGTCGTTCATCGACAGGTAGGAGACGTCCGTGCCGAGCAGGGTCCTGGCCCTGCGCACGATCGAGCGGAGAACCGCGTCCGGGTCGCGCATGCCCGCGAGCTCGGACGCGGTCTCGAACAACGCCGCCAGTTCGGCCTCACGCCGTCGTGTCACACCCCAACCCTGTCATGTTCCTCCAGATCCGCACCACGGGTCTCGCGGGCCAGCGCGATCGCGACCACGGTGATCACGCAGGTGATCAGCACGTAGACGGCGATGGGGAACGACGACTTGTACGCCTGCAACAGCGCCGTCGCGATCAACGGTGCCAGCGCACCCGCCACGATGGACGCCAGCTGGTAGCCGACCGACGCGCCCGAGTACCGCACCCGCGTCCCGAAGAGCTCCGAGAAGAACGCCGCCTGCGGCCCGTACATCGCGCCGTGCAGCACCAGGCCGACCGTCGTCGCCAGGGTGATCAGCACGGGGTCCTTGGTGTCGAGCAGCGCGAAGAACGCGAAGATCCACGCCGCCATGCCGACCGCGCCGACGAGGTAGATCGACCGCCGCCCGAACCGGTCGGACAGGTGGCCCCACACCGGGATCGTCACCAGGTGCACCGCCGAGGCGATCAGCACCGCGTTGAGCCCCACGGACTTCGAGAGCCCGAGCCCGGTGACCACGTAGACCAGGATGAACGCCGTGATCACGTAGTACGACACGTTCTCGGCGAACCGCGCGCCCATCGCGATCAGCACCTCGCGCCAGTTGTGCTTGAGCAGCTCCAGCGCCGGCGCCTTCTCCTGCAGGGGCTCGTTCGCGCGCTTCTGCTCGGCTGCCTTCTTCTGGGCAGCCAGGAAGATCGGCGACTCGGACACCGACAGCCGGATCCACAGCCCGATCACGACGAGCACGCCGGAGAGCAGGAACGGAACCCGCCAGCCCCACGCGAGGAAGTCCTCGTCGGACTGCACGGCCGCCAGCACCGCCAGCACACCGGTCGCGAGCAGGTTCCCGCACGGCACACCGGCCTGCGGCCACGAAGCCCAGAACCCGCGCCGCGCGGGATCACCGTGCTCCGACACGATCAGCACGGCCCCGCCCCACTCGCCGCCGAGCGCGAAGCCCTGCACGAGCCGCAGCAGGGTCAGCAGCACCGGTGCCAGGACACCCACCGACGCGTACGTGGGCAGCACGCCCATCAGCATCGTCGCGCCACCCATCAGCAGCAACGACAACACCAGCAACTTCTTGCGCCCCAGGCGATCCCCGAAGTGGCCGAAGACGAGGCCACCCAACGGCCGTGCCAGGAAGCCGATCGCGTACGTGGTGAACGCGAGCAGCGTGCCCGTCAGCGGGTCCGCGGTCGGGAAGAACAGCTTGTTGAACACCAGGGCGGCGGCCGACCCGTAGAGGAAGAAGTCGTACCACTCGACGGTCGTCCCGATGAGCGAGGCGCCTACCACTTTTTTGATCATCGACAACTCCTCATTGAGCTGACCAGCCGCCATCGACGGCCAACGACGTACCGGTGACAAAACTGTTGTCGCACAACCACAGCACGGCGTCGGCGACCTCGGAGGGTTCGATCAGCCGTTTCACCGCGCTGCGCTGCAGGAAGATCTGCGACGAGACGTCCGCCTCGGAGATGCCGTGCACCCTGGCCTGGTCCGCGATCTGCTTCTCCACCAACGGGGTCCGCACGTAGCCGGGCGCCACGCAGTTCGACGTCACGCCGTGCGGGGCGCCTTCCAGGGCGGCGACCTTGGAGAAGCCCTCCAGGCCGTGCTTGGCCGCGACGTAGGCGGACTTGAACGCGGACGCGCGCATCCCGTGCACGCTGGAGATGTGGACGAGCCGTCCCCAGCCCCGTGAGTACATGTGCGGCAACACGTGCCGGGTGAGGCGGAACGCGGCCCCCAGCATGAGCTCGACCATCGCCGAGAAGCGCTCGGCGGGGAACTCGTGGATGGGCGCGACGTGCTGCACGCCGGCGTTGTTGACCAGGATGTCGATCTCGCCGGGCAGCGCGGCCACGGGACCGGTGAGGTCCAGCACGTGGCCGACCCCGCCGAGTTCCTCGGCCAGCGCCAGAACCCCGGGATCGCGGTCGGCCAGGTGGACTTTCGCACCCGCGGAGGCCAGTGCGCGGGCGCAGGCCAGGCCGATGCCGCTCGCGGCTCCGGTGACCAGCGCGCTGTGACCCGTGACACTCGACATGCCGGAAACGGTAGGCGTGACACGGCGTGGTCAACATGTGGCGGACCCACATAACGCCTGGTCACAAGATGGCTTTAGCCAACATTTAGCGTCTCGGAGGCATATATGGCGAATGGACGGGGTACAGGGGCGTAAGCTCCCGTCACCTGAACGGGGGAAGATCCGCAAGAGGGGGCTACACCATGTCCACAACGCCTATTTACGACGACCTCCTGCGCGAGCTCGAAGGCATCGCACAGGAGGCCGGTCTGACCAGCTCGGAGCCCACTCCCGAGCCCGTCAAGTCGTAAAGGGGACTACTTCGGCGGCGCGATCAGCTCGGCGGGGACCGGCTGATCCTTGCTGATCAGGTCGAACAGCTGCGACGCCTTCTCCTTGTTCCACTGCACGACCGAGCCCGCACCGGGCACCGTCGGCGTGCCACCGACCGGCACCGTGCCGCTCGTCGCGTCGCTCATGTTGAGCGCGACGCTCGCCAGGTGCCACACGTGGTCGTCCTCGTTGACCGACACCGAGCCGGACGCCGCGTTCATCAGCGGGATGACGCGGAACGGGTTCGCGAGCGTGGCCGGGCTCTTCACCTTCTCGAAGAGCGCCGACAGGAACTTGCGCTGGTTCTGCACGCGCTGCAGGTCGGCGGTCGCGAACGCGCGGGTCCGCACGAACCCGAGCGCCTGCGGCCCGTCGAGCTCCTGGCAGCCCGCGGGCAGGTCGATGCCGGCCAGCGGGTCCTTGATCGGCTGGTCGAGGCAGATGTCGACGCCACCGACCGCGTCGACCATGTCGGAGAACCCGCCGAAGCCGATCTCCATGTAGTGGTCGATCCGCACGCCGGTCGCGCCCTCGACGGTCTGCACGAGCATCTGCGGCCCGCCGAACGCGTAGGCCGCGTTGACCTTGTTGCGGCCGTTCTCCGGGATCGCGACGTAGGAGTCGCGCGGAATCGACAGCAGGACCGGCTTGGCGGCGCTGTTGTCCGGCAGGTGCAGCATCATGATGGTGTCGGTCCGCCGTCCGGCGGCGTCACCGGTGGCCAGCGCGTCCTTCTGCTCCTGAGTCAGGCCTTCCCGCGCGTCCGATCCGACGAGCAGCCAGGTGGTGCCCGGCGTCTCGGCGGGACGGCCCGCGTAATCCGGCAGCGCGTTGATCCGCGTCAGCGTCGAGTCGACGTAGAACCCGAAGCCGACGGCGCCCAGAACCAGGACGAGCAGCAGCACCAGAATGACGCGTCCCGGACGCCTCTTCTTCCTCATCGGCCGCTGCGGCGGCATGGGACGCCGCGGCTGCTGGTAGCCGTGGTGATACCCAGCGCTCATGTGTCGCCAACCCCGATCGCATTAGTTTCGCTTTGCAACTGAGGACGTCGTTCGCCGCCTCAGGTTGCGAGGAACCTACCTGGGCGGCAGCACCAACGCCTCGAAAAGCCGGGTGACCTCGGCCGACGGGTCGTCGGTCCAGCCCGTGTGAGCCGGTGACGTCTGCACGATCGTGCTGCGTGGCGCGGTCAGCCAGCGGAAGCGCTGCCCCACCGTCGTGCGGCTGACCGGACCGGCGGCGGCGCTGCCGTCGCACGATTTCGTCAGGTGCTGGAGACTGCTCTCCAGCACCTCGACGTCGAGGTGCGGGTCCAGCACCCGCAGCCGCTCACCGTCCACATAGGTCTTGGCGCACAGGAAGTCCAGCGGCGCGCAGTAGACGATGACGCCGACGTTCATGAACTCGCCACGCTCCTGCCGCGGTACCGCCCGCAGCAGCGCGTACTCAAACACGTGCGGCACGCGCGGCCTCCAGCGAGTCGACCCAGCCGCGGTTGGTCAGGCGGTAGGTGAAGAAGTCCTTGTAGCGCCGGCGCAGTTCCGGCGGATCGCCTTCGAGCCACTCGTCGGGAACGAGCGCGAGCACCTCGTCGAGCAGCTCCGGCGTGACCTTCGCGGCCAGCTCGGCGTCTACTTCGGACAGAGCGCCCGCGTTCGGCAGCATCGCGTGGTCGGACGAGTCGTACCGGTAGTCCTTCGTGGCCGGCCGTTCCTCGCTCCACGAGTAGTGGAAGTACAGCGCCGCGCCGTGGTCGATCAGCCACGGTTCGCGGTGCCACAGCAGCATGTTCGGGTTGCGCCAGCTGCGGTCGACGTTGAGCACCAGCGCGTCGAACCACAGCAGCCTCGTCGCGAGGTCGGTGCCGGGGTCGCGCACGACCGGGTTGAAGTCGAACGAACCGGGCAGGTAGTCGAGTCCGAGGTTGAGGCCGCCGCTCGCGCGCAGCAGCTCCTGGACCTCCTGGTCGGGTTCCGCGCGGGCCAGCTCCGGGTCGAGGTGCACCAGGACGATCTCGGGTATGCGGAAGCCCAGCCGCCGGGCGAGCTCGCCGACGACGACCTCGGCGACCAGCACCTTCACGCCCTGCCCCGCGCCGCGGAACTTCACCACGTACATACCCAGGTCGTCGGCCTCGACCAGCCCCGGCATCGACCCGCCCTCGCGGAACGGCGTCACGTACCGGGTGGCCGTGACCTCCCTCAGATGACTCACCCGCGCATGATCACACGGGAACCGCCTGGAAGCCGAGCCGAATTCCGGCCGGGAACTCAGCTGCCGGAGGAGCCCAGCGCCTGGAAGTAGGCGGCCTGTCCCGCCTTGTTCGGGTGGTAGGAGTCGGCGGTCGGGTTGACCAGCGCGTTGATCCACGGCTCGGCCGCGCACACACCGTGGTCCGCAAACGCTTCCCTGACGTCGACGTACCGCGCCCCGGCGCGTTCGGCCGCCTTCGCGATCTCGTCGGACAGCTGGTCGGCGGCGTCGTTGAGCGCCGAGCGTTTGGCGACCGACATCGTCCGGCAGCCCTCGTCCGGCGTGAACAGCCGCGGGTAGCCGGCCACGACCAGCCTGGCGTGCGGTGCCGCTTCCTTGATCGTGGCGTAGGCCGTGTCGAGCCGGCCGGGCAACTGCCCGTGGATGAAGTCCACCGCCGTGGCGACCCTCTTGGCGCAGGCCCTGTCACCGCTCAGGGTGCAGGTCGTCAGCACGTCCACGAACCCGAGGTCGTTGCCGCCGATGGTGATCGTGACGAACGTGGTGTTCGGGGTCAGCGCCCGGAACTGGGACCTGAGCGACTTCGTGGTCGCCCCGCTGCACGCCACGAACTTGAACGACGGGAACTCTTTGCCGTGCAACGCCGGGTAGGCGTTGGAGCTGCGGCGGCACGATCCGTCCACATAGGAACCGGCGCCCGCCCCGGACGCGTAGGAGTCGCCGAGTGCGACGTACTCCGGGGCGATCGGTGCGGGCGCCAGCAAAGCGACAGCGAGCACTCCAGCCATGAGACCCATGAGTCCGGAGTACCACTGTGGACGGCCGACCTGAAGAGCGTTAACCCAGTCGGGTGGGCAGCACGCAGACCGGGATGGCGGTCTGCAGCGGCGTGCCGGACGGGGTCAGCCTGCCCGTGGCCTTGTCCACCGCGAACGACGTGACGTTGTTCGAGTTCTGGTTGGCGGCGAACAGCAACGACCCGGTCGGGTCGAACGTGATGTGCCGCGGGTACTTGCCGCCGACCGCGGTGGTGCCGAGCATCGTCAGCCCGGAGCCGGTGACCCCGAAGAGCGCGATGCTGTCGTGCCCGCGGTTCGACAGGTAGACGTACCGGCCGTCCGCCGAGACCAGCACCTCGGCCGGGTAGTTCGTCGGGCCACCGGACGGCACGGTCTTCAGCACCTGGCCCGGCGTGAGCGTCCCGTTGCCGTAAGCGCAGGTCACGATCGTCGAGTCCAGCTCGTTCGCCACGTAGGCCGTCTTGCCGTCCGGGTGGAACGCGATGTGCCGCGGTCCGGCTCCCGGCTTGACCTTCGCCTGCGAGACCTGGGTCAGCTTCCCGCCGGTGAACGAGTAGACGAACACCGAGTCGGCGCCGAGGTCGACCGCCGCCGCGTACCTGCCGGCCGGGTCGAACACGATGTGGTGCGCGTGCGGGCCTTCCTGGCGTTCCTTGTTCGGCCCGGACCCCTTGTGCTGCACCTTCTGCGTGCGCGCGCCGAGGCTGCCGTCCGGGTTGACCGGGAACACGCTGAGCGAGCCGGACGAGTAGTCGGCCGTGATCAGGAACTTCCCGGACGGGTCGAGCGTCAGGTGGCACGGGTCGGCGCCACCGGTCGCCTGCTTGTTGATCACCTTCAGCGTGGCCGCGTTGATCGCGGTGACCTCGCCCTTGGTGTTCTCGTTGACGGCGTAGAGGAACCTGCCGTCGCGCGACTCGATCACGAACGACGGGTTGACCACGCCGCTGATCACGCCGGTCGTCCTCAGCTGCCCGGTCACGGTGTCGTAGGTGCCGATGCCGATGCCCTTGGCGCCACCGCTCCAGGTGGTGTAGGCGCCGAAGAACACTCTCCGCGTGGCGGCAGCCGCCTCAGCGGTTCCTCCGGTCATCAGCAGTCCAGCTCCTACGCCCATGGCTCCGAGAAAACGTCGCCGGTCCACACCCACGTCCGCACCTCCGGGATATAGCTTTGCGGCGGCGGCGCAGCCCACATTGGCCTAGATCACAAGGATCAGGCAATAGGTGCAATCAAGATTGCGTCTAGCGCAACGGGTCGTTGTTGATCAACCGGGCCTTCTCGGCCTCGAGGTCGTAGCCCGGCGGCGGGAACTTCGGGTCCATCTCCTGCAGGGTCTCCAGCAGCAGCCTGCTGACCGCCCAGTTCCGGTACCACTTGCGGTCGGCCGGGATCGCGTACCAGGGCGTGTCCCGGCAGTTCTTCAACGCCTGTGTGTACGCGTCCTGGTACTTGGACCACTTCGACCGGACGTCGATGTCGGCCGGGTTGTACTTCCAGTTCTTCTTCGGGTCGTCCAGGCGCGCGAGCAGCCGTTCCTTCTGGACCTCCGGCGAGATGTGCAGGAAGCACTTGACCAGCGTGATGCCGGATTCCGCGAGCTCCCGCTCGAAGGTGTTGATCTCCTTGTAGCGGGTGCGCAGCTCCGCGGCGGTGATCAGGCGCTCGACCTTCGGCACCAGCACGTCCTCGTAGTGGGAGCGGTCGAACGCACCGAGGCGGCCCTTCTCCGGCAGGACCTTGCGGATGCGCCAGAGGTAGTGGTGGCGCAGTTCGGCGGCGGTCGGCTTCTTGAACGACGCGATGCGCACGCCCTGCGGGTTCACCAGGCCCAGGACGTGCCTGACCACGCCCCCTTTGCCCGAGGTGTCCATGCCCTGCAGGACGAGCAGCACCGCGCGAGAATTCTCCGCGTAGAGCGCTTCCTGCAGACCGTCCAGCTCGGCCCCGGTGGCGGCCATGTCCTCGGCCGCCTCCTTCTTGTTCTTGGGACCGACGGGGCGGCCGGCGGGGTCGAGGGTGGAGAGATCCACCTCATCGAGTCGCAGCGCGTCACGAACCGACTTCTTCGCCATCATCTGACCGTAGCGATTCACCGCCGATTCTGCCGGTTGTGCAAGCAACAGCCACCGATTGATGAATCTACGCAACAAACTGATGCAGTGCGCAACGCTTCACGGTCGATATCGCTTGTCCACGCCCCTAGCCTTGGAGGATGACCGCCATCGCTGAGCACAACACCACCACCAGCGCTGACTACGTGGCCTTGGACGAAGAGTGGAGCACTCACAACTACCACCCGCTTCCGGTGGTCATCTCGCACGGCGAGGGTTCGTGGGTCACCGACGTCGAAGGGCGCCGCTACCTGGACTTCCTGTCCGGCTACTCGTCGCTGAACTTCGGGCACCGCCACCCCGCCCTGGTGGCCGCCGCCGTCGAGCAGCTCGGCCGCGTCACGCTGACCAGCCGTGCGTTCCACCACGACCAGTTCGGCCTGTTCTGCCGCGAGCTGGCCGCCTTGACCGGCACCGAGATGGTGCTCGCGATGAACTCCGGCGCCGAGGCCGTCGAGTCCGCGATCAAGGTCGCGCGCAAGTGGGCGTACCAGGTCAAGGGCGTGCCGGAGGGCACGGCGGAGATCATCGTCGCCGGGTCCAACTTCCACGGCCGCACCACGACGATCGTGTCGTTCTCGACCGACGAGACCGCGCGCAACGACTTCGGCCCGTTCACGCCCGGCTTCAAGGTCGTCAAGTACGGCGCGCTCGACGAGATCGAGTCCGCCATCTCGCGGCGGACGGCCGCCGTGCTGCTCGAGCCCATCCAGGGCGAGGCCGGCGTCGTCGTGCCGCCCGCCGGATACCTGGCCGGCATCCGCCGCCTGTGCGACGAGAACAACGTGCTGATGATCGCCGACGAGATCCAGTCCGGCCTCGGCCGCACCGGCGAGCTGTTCGCTCTCGACCACGAGGGCGTGCGCGCCGACCTGTACACGCTCGGCAAGGCGCTGGGCGGCGGCATCCTGCCGGTGTCCGCCGTGGTCGGGTCGCGTGCGGTGCTGGGCGTGCTGAAGCCCGGCGAGCACGGGTCGACGTTCGGCGGCAACCCGCTCGCCTGCGCCGTGGGCCGCGCCGTCGTGGGACTGCTGGCGACCGGCGAGTTCCAGCAGCGCTCTCGGGAGATGGGCGCGTACCTGCACGCCGAGCTGAACAAGCTGGTCGGTCACGGCGTGGCCGAGGTGCGCGGGCGCGGGCTGTGGGCCGGCGTCGAGATCGCGCCCGGCGGCCCGGTCGGCCGCGCCGCGTCCGAGGCTCTGGCGACGCGCGGGGTGCTGTGCAAGGAGACGCACGCCTCGACGTTGCGCGTCGCGCCGCCGTTGGTGATCACGCGGGACGAGATCGACCTGGGCGTTCGGGCGATCGCTGAGGTCGTTCGTCCCGTTTAGGGTGATTTTCCCTCGTAGCCAGGTCACAAATGCGGCGGACGGGCCACGTGGGCCGTCCGCCGCAGGCATCATGACTCGTATGGGTGAACGGGTGCGTGCTGAGGCCGCTGCCGCTTTGGGCAGATGGGTTGAGCCGGAAGAGGTCTACGCCGAGGGGCGCGCACTGCGGTCCTCAGTGGACTTCAAGGCGCACCGCGCGATGTCGCTGGCCCGGTCGCGCCCGTCCGTGCTGGAGTTCATGCGCGCCAGCAACGAGGGTCGCCTGGAGCACCTCGTCCCGTTGCGGATCGGCCGGATGCTCCAGAACCCGTTCGCGTTCTTCCGCGGTGCGGCCGGGCTGCAGGCGGGCGATCTCGCCGCCGGCCGCTCGACGGGCCTTCACGCTCAGCTGTGCGGTGATGCACACGCAGCGAACTTCGGCCTCTACGGCACGCCCGAGGGCCAGATCGTCATGGACATCAACGACTTCGACGAGACGCTGCCAGGCCCGTGGGAGTGGGACCTCAAACGGCTCGTCGCCTCGCTGGTGCTGGCCGGACGCGTGGGCGGCGTGTCGGACAAGGGCTGCCGCGACGCCGCCGAGGACGCCGTCAGCGCGTACCGGGGCACGATCCGCCACCTCGCGGAGATCCCGTTCATGGACTCGTGGACCGCTCTGGGCGACGAGTCCACGCTGTCGAAGGTCAAGGCCGACGACCTGCTCAACGACTTCTCCAAGGCCGCCGAGAAGTCGCGCAAGAACACCAGCGCGAGGTTCGCCGCCAAGTGGACCGCGCACGACGGCGAGAAGTGGCGGTTCGTCACGAACCCGCCGACGTTCACCGAGGCCACTCCCCCGACGAAGGCGGCGGTGATCGCCTCGTTGCCGTCCTACGTGGACACCCTGCGCGAGTCGCGGACCAACCTGATCATGCGCTACGGCGTGTCGGACGTGGCGTTCCGCGTCGTCGGCACCGGCAGCGTCGGCCTGCGCAACTACCTGATCCTGTTGCACGGCAACGGCTCCGAGGCCCTGGTGCTGCAGGCCAAGGAGGCCAGGCCGTCCGCGCTGCAGCCGTTCCTCGACGTCGAACCCGCCAGGCACGAGGGCAAGCGGATCGTGCACGGCGCGCGGCTCGTGCAGGCGGAGACCGACATCCTGCTGGGCTGGACGACGATCGAGGACCGGCACTTCATCGTGCGGCAGTTCCGCAACCGCAAGGGCGAGATCGACGCGACCACGCTGAAGCGCGACGACCTCGACGACTACGGCCGCTTTGCCGGCGCACTGCTGGCCCGCGCGCACACCAGGTCCCTGGACCCGCGGCTGCTGGCCGGGTACTTCCAGAACGGTGGCGCCGACGACCTGGACGAGGCCTTCGCCAAGTACGCGTTCGACTACGCCGACCAGACCGAGGCGGACCACGCCGAGCTGGCCAGGCTGATCAAGAACGGGAAGCTGCCCGCGACCGTCGAGGACCGCTGACGCGCCTTCAGGCCCTCGCTCCGGAGTTGACCTAGCCTGGCGGTATGAAGATCCGCCGCGCCGCCTCCGCCGACGACGTGTTCGCCGCAGCGCACCTGTTCGACGCGCCGCCGCGGCCGGACGCGACCGCCCGGTTCCTGGCGCAGGATCACAGCCATCTGCTGATCGCCTACATCGGCGACCAGCCCGCCGGGTTCGTCTCCGGGGTGGAGACCACGCACCCGGACAAGGGCACCGAGATGTTCCTCTACGAGCTGGGCGTGGACGACGCGTTCCTGCGCCGCGGCATCGGCACCGCGTTGGTCGAGGCGTTGAAAGCCCTTGCCGTGGAACGGGCCTGCTACGCGATGTGGACCGGCACCGCCGCGGGGGACACGGCGGCGCAGGCCACCTACCGGAAGGCGGGCGGGTCGATCGACGACGGCGCCTTCGTGTCCTGGGACCTCTCCTAGGTCCAGACCGGTTCGTCCACTTCGGACACCTTGCCGTCCGCCCGGAAGTGCAGGAACCGGTCGAACGACTTCGCGAACCACCTGTCGTGCGTGACCGCGACGACCGTGCCCTCGAAGTCGTTCAGCGCGTTCTGCAACGCCTCCGCCGAGGCGAGGTCGAGGTTGTCCGTCGGCTCGTCGAGCAGCAGCAACGTCGCCCCGGACAGCTCCAGCAGCAGGATCTGGAACCGCGCCTGCTGCCCGCCGGAGAGGTTCTCGAACCGCTGGTCGCCCGCCTGGTGCAGGCCGTAGCGCTGCAGCACGGACATCGCCGCGCCCCGGTCCTTGCCGGTGCGCTGGCCCTCGCCGTGCCAGAGGATGTCCACGAGCGTGCGGCCGAGCCACTCCGGGTGCTCGTGCGTCTGAGCGAACAGGCCCGCCACGACCCGTGCGCCGAGCTTCCACTTGCCGGTGGTCCGCACGTCGTCGCCGCCGAGCAGCCGCAGGAAGTGGCTCTTGCCGGAGCCGTTCGCGCCCAGGACCGCGACCCGGTCGCCGAAGAAGATCTCCTGGGAGAACGGCTTCATCAGCCCGGTCAGCTCCAGGTCCTCGCACGTGATCGCGCGGATGCCGGTGCGGCCGCCCTTGAGGCGCGGGGTGACCTTCTCGTCCTGAGGGATCTCCGGCGGCGGGCCCGCCTGCTCGTACCGTTCGAGGCGCGCGGCCATGACCCGGTACTTCTGAGCCATCACCTCGGAGGACTTGGCCAGCTGCTGGAGCGTGCGGACGAGGTCCTTGAGCCGCTCGTGCTCCTCGTTCCAGCGCCGGTGATCTTCCAGCAGCCTGTCGATGCGTTTCGCTCGGGCGGCGTGCCAGGTGCCGAACGAGCCCGCGTGCGTCCACGTGGAATGCGCCTCGACCGTGACGACGTGCGTCGCGGCGGTGGACAGCAGCTCACGATCGTGGCTGACGACGAGAACGGCCTTGTCGGTGGCCTTGAGCCGGTCTTCCAGCCAGCGCTTGCCGGGGACGTCGAGGTAGTTGTCGGGCTCGTCGAGCAGCAGGACCTGCTCGTGGCCGCGCAGCAGGGTCTCCAGGACCAGCCGCTTCTGCTCACCGCCGGAGAGCGTGCGGACCTCGCGGAACCGGGCCCGGTCGTAGGGCAGGCCGAGGGCGGCGACGGTGACGGTGTCCCAGAGGACCTCCACGTCGTACCCGCCTGCCTCGCCGTAGCTGGCGAGGGCGTTCGCGTACCGCATCTGGGCGGCTTCGTCGTCGGTGTCCATCAGCGCGAGCTCGGCGTCGTCGAGCTCCTTGGACGCCTTGCGCAACGCCTCGGGGGCGACCGACAGCAACAGGTCGCGCACGAGCGAGTCGTCGCGGACGGAGCCGATGAACTGCGGCATCACCGCGAGCCCGCCCTGCACGTGCACGCTGCCCTGCTTCGGGGTGAGCTCCCCCGACAGGATCCGTTGCAGCGTCGTCTTGCCGGCACCGTTCGCGCCGACGAGCGCGACCACGGTCCCGCCGCTCACCTTGAACGAGACGTCGCGGAACAGCTCCCTGCCGTCAGGCAGGGCGTACGCGAGACCGTTCGATTCCAGATAACCCACGTCCGAGATGGTCGGGGTCGCCGGACGGGAACGCCAGCGAGTTTCCGGTCAGCGCAGGTGGAGCGGGTACCTGCGGAGCACCAGCACGCCGGACGTGACCAGGAGGCACTGGAAGGCGGGGCCGAGCGCGCCGATCACCGTCAGCAGCACCGTGAGACCGCCGAAGACGAACAGGAGGGAGTAGAACAGCCAGGGGCGCACCTGGCGGTTCATCGTGCGGGCGAGTCTCGGCTCGTCCGCGAGCAGCCGCTGTTCGATCTCCTCGAGCGAGCGGCGTTCGGCTTCACTCAGCATCAGTGCCTCCGGAGGACGTCGGGACGTCATCATTCCCGCCCGCCACCCAGTGGATACTCGAACGCCGCCGGAGTCAAACCCGAGAAAGCGCGACCAATCGGCTGACAGCCCGCAGGTACTTCTTGCGGTAACCGCCGCGCAGCATCTCCTCGGTGAACAGCTCCGAAAGCGGCTGCCCCGACACCGCGACCGGGATGTCGCGGTCGTAGAGCCGGTCGCCGAACGCCACGAGCCTCAGCCCGACGCTCTGGTCGGGTGCGGGCTTGACGTCCTTCAGGTGCACCGCGGTGACGCCGTCGAGCAGCCGGCCGTACTTCGACGGGTGGATGCGGGCGAGCGCCTTGCAGAGGTCGTCGAAGTCGTCGAGGGTCGAGCCCTCGGTGGCGGAGGCCTTGACGCTCAGATCGGTGTCCGACATCGGCGCCGGGGCTTCGGGCAGACCGCGGTGCCGGTAGTCGGGGCCGTCGACGCGCACGACGTCGAACTTCGAGGACATCGACTGGATCTCGCGCAGGAAGTCGGCGGCGGCGAACCGGCCCTCGCCGAGCTTGTCCGGCAGTGTGTTCGAGGTGGCCGCGACGTGCACGCCGGCCGCGATCAGCTCCTTGATCAGGCGCGTGACCAGCATCGTGTCGCCGGGGTCGTCGAGCTCGAACTCGTCGATGGCGAGCAGCTTGTGACCGGACAGCCGCTTCACGGCCTCGGGGAACGTCAGGACGCCGACCATGTTCGTCAGCTCGACGAACGTGCCGTACGCCTTGGGGCCGGGCACGGCGTGCCAGAGCGAGGCGAGCAGGTGGGTCTTGCCGACGCCGAAACCGCCGTCGAGGTAGAGGCCGAGCTTGCCCTCGTCGGAGTCCCTGGACCCGAACAGCGACCACTTCTTGCGGCGCACGCTGACCCGCGCGGCGAACAGGCGGCCCGCCTCGACCGCGGCGGCCTGCGAGGGCTCGTCCGGGTTGGGGATGTAGGTGTCGAAGCTGACCGAGTCGAACCTCGGTGGCGGTACCAGGCCCTCGATCAGTTCGTCGGCACCGATCTGGGGATCCCGGTCGGACAAGCGCATGCCCGCACCTTATCGGCGTGATGGGATGGCTCGGTGGAGATGTTGTGGCCCTCACCGGGCGTTGAGATGACCGACACAGCCCTCGAGTCGCTGTACGGGTATCCGGCGGACCGGACCTGGGTGACCGCGAACTTCGTGTCCAGCGTGGACGGCGCGGTGTCGGTCGACGGCCGGTCCGCCGGCCTCGGCTCGCCCGCGGACCGGCGGATCTACCTGCTCGGGCGCGAACTCGCCGACGTCGTGCTGGTCGGCTCGGCAACGGTGCTGGCCGAGGGCTACCGGGGTGCGAAGCGCGCCAGGCCGTTGCCGATCGCCGTGGTCACGGCACGCGGGTCGCTGACGCCGGACCTGCCGCTGTTCACCGACACCGCCGTGCCGCCGATCGTGATCACCACCGAGGCCGCCCGGATGCCCGCTCAGCCCGCCGACGTGATCATCGCCGGGGAGACCGAGGTGGATCTGGGCGTGGCGGTCGCCGAGCTCGCGGCACGGGGACTGCACCGCATCGACCTGGAGGGCGGGCCGCGGCTGTTCGGGTCGATGGTGGCCGCCGGTCTGGTGGACGCGCTGAACCTGACGGTGGCGCCCCTGCTCGCGGTGGGCGGCTCGTCGCGGATCGCGCACGGTCCGGTGATCCCGCCCGTGGATCTCGCACTGGCGTCGGTGCTGCGCGCGGACGACGTGCTGTTGCTGCGGTACCAGCGGCGCGATTCCAGCTGAAGAGGCAGGATGTGCGCGTGGACCTACCGCTGACACCGCCGCTGCAGCCGATGCTCGCCACCGCGGTGGACGGGATCCCGGACGACGCGAACCTGTTCTTCGAACCGAAGTGGGACGGGTTCCGCTGCGTGGTGTTCCGCTCCGGCGACGAGGTGCTGCTGCAGTCGCGCAGCGGCAAGCCGCTCAACCGCTACTTCCCCGAGGTCGTCGCCTCGATGCTGGACGTGCTGCCGGACCGCGTGGTCGTCGACGGCGAGCTGGTGGTCGCGAAGAACGACGAGCTGGACTTCGACGCGTTGTCCGAGCGCATCCACCCGGCCGCCTCGCGGGTGACGATGCTGGCGGAGTCGACGCCGGCCACGTTCGTCGCCTTCGACCTGCTCGCACTGGGGTCCGAGGTGCTGCTGGAGTCGCCGACGATCGCGCGGCGCGAGGCGTTGCTGAAGCTGCCGGGGCTGAACGTGACGCCGGCGACGACGTCCGTCGAGACGGCGCGGCAGTGGTTCACGCTGTTCGAGGGCGCCGGGCTGGACGGCGTGATGGGCAAGCCGTCGGACGGTCCGTACACGCCGGGCAAGCGTTCGATGATCAAGGTGAAGCACGCCCGCACCGCCGACGTCGTGCTCGCCGGGTTGCGCTGGCACAAGGACACCGAGCCCGGCACGGCGGTCGGCTCGTTGCTGCTCGGCGTCTACGACTCGGACGACCTGCTGCACCACATCGGCGTCTGCGGTTCGTTCAAGGCCGCCGAACGCCGGGAGCTCGCGGCCGAGCTGGCACCGTTGATCACCACGGGAGACCACCCGTGGGCGAACCCCGTGCCGGGCCAGCGGATCCCCGGCGAGATCAACCGGTGGCGCGGCAAGCAGGCCGAGTACGTGGCGCTGCGTCCCGAGCGGGTGCTGGAGATCCACTACACGCAGACGGAGGGCGAGCAGCCGGTGCGGTTGCGGCACAACGGCCAGTTCGCGCGGTGGCGCCCGGACCGCGAGCCGTTGTCGTGCCGCTACGACCAGCTGGAGGTCCCGGCCCGCTACGACGTGGCGTCGGTGCTGAAGGGCGAGCTCCGCGCCCGCTAGTGGCGCGGCCCAGCACGTCGGCTGGGTAATTCACGCTCAGCAGGACACCTCACGACACCGCCCCCACGCCCCCTTACATCCAGTACGAGGACGTGAGGCGGCGCCGCGATGCGCCCGTCTGACCGCGAATTCGCCCGGCAACGTGCTGGGCCACACCACTAGACGTCAGGCCTGGCCGAGCGCGTCGCACCGATCGACGCGATCACGACACAGCAGACGGCGGCCCACTGCGCCGCCTTGAGGTGCTCGCCGAGCAGCAGCAGGCCCGCGACCGCGGCGACCGCCGGTTCCATCGACATCAGGATCCCGAACACGCGCGGCGGCATGCGGCGCAACGCCTCCAGCTCCAGCGAGTACGGGACCACCGACGACATCAGCGCGACCGCAAACCCCGCCGCGAGCACCACCGGGTCCAGCATCGCCGTACCGGCCGAGCCGACGCCGAACGGCAGCGCGATCACCGCCCCGACCACCATCGCGAGCGCGAGGCCCTTTCCGTCGGTCGTCTGGCTGCCGAGCTTGGCCGTCACCAGGATGTACGCCGCCCAGCACGCGCCCGCGGCCAGCGCGAACAGCACGCCCGTCCACAACAGACCGCCCTGCACACCCGTGAGCAGCACCACTCCTACGCCCGCGAGCAACACCCACACGCCGTCGAGCCAGCGCCGTGAACCCGCGACGGCCACCGCGAGCGGCCCGAGGAACTCGATCGTGACGGCCGCGCCGAGCGGGATGCGGTCGAGCGCCGCGTAGAAGCAGAGGTTCATCGCCGCGAGCACCGCGCCGTAGGTGGCGACGGTGACGAGCGTGCGGCGGTCGAGCCGGAGGGACGGACGCCAGATCACGACCAGCACCAGTGCCGCCATGACCAGGCGCAACGTCACCGTGCCCGCCGCACCCGCGACCGTGAACAGCTGCTTCGCGAACGCGGCGCCGACCTGCACGCTGACGATGCCGAGGAGCACGAGCGCTGTCGGCGGGATGCCGCCCATGAGACGGGCGACGGGAAGCCGATCAGCGTGAGCCATGCACCCATCCTGACTCACTGGATTCTCACCTGTGGCGTGCGACGCTCAGCTTCCCGGAGTGTGAACGAGAGTGAGGAAATCTGTGCGTCGCGCTGCCTTGGCCCTACTGGCAGTGAGCGTGCTGACGGCGTGCAGCGCGGGACCCTCGACCAGGCCGGTGATCGCGGTCAAGGGCGAGGGCGACCAGCCCGTCGACCAGAGCACGCTCGCCGGGCCGCAGCCAGTGCCCCCGTTGAGCGAGTACAAGGCGGACTCGCTGCCGTGGTCGCCGTGCAACGAGCAGATGAAGGACCGCTTCGGCGCCGATGCCCCGCAGGGCGACCAGAAGTACGAATGCGCGCGCATGACCACCGTGCTCGACCCGCCGGGACGCCCCGGCCGCGGCACGATCGGCATCGCGCTGACCCGCGTCGGCACGGGCAAGAGCGCGCTGGTCGTGGTCAACGACCCCGGCGGCGAGCCCGGCACGCTGAAGGCCGCGCGGCTCGCGGCGGCGTTGCCGAAGGAGATCCTCAGCACGTTCACGATCATCGGCATGGACCGGCGGGGCACGGGCCGTTCGGACGGCATGGCGTGCGTACCGCAGGCCACGCGCGCGCAGCTCGTCGAGTACGACCCGGCCGAGGCCGAGCAGTCGACCCTCGTGGTCGCCGCGGGCGAGGCGTCCCAGGAGTGCGTGCTCGACCTCGAAGGCAGGCTGACCGCGTTCGACTCGTGGCGCGCGGCCGCCGACCTCGAACGCCTCCGCGACTACCTGGGCACCGACCGCCTCAACGCCATCGGCCTGGGCGAGGGCTCACGCGTCATCACGACCTACGCCCAGCGCTACCCGAACCGCATCGGCCGCACCGTCCTCGACGGCGCCCCGGACCCGACGCTCGACCAGGTGGGCGTCCTGGAGTCCCGCGCCGTCGCGGCGGAAGCGACGTTCGACGCGTTCGCCCGCGACTGCAAGACCAGGGGCTGCGCGCTCGCGAACCCGCGTGAGGACGTCACGGCACTCCTGACCCAGCTGCGAACCGGCCGCGTGCGCGGCGAGTACGTGGACCTGACCCCCGGCTCGGCCCTGAACGCGATCCTGGCGGGCCTGACCGACCGAGCCCGCTGGCCCGCCCTGGCCGACGCCGTGGTGAAGGCCCGCGCCGGCGACAGCACGGGCCTGTTCGCCCTGCTGGAACCGCTGGTCAACGACCTGGACGAGAACCCGCCGCGCTTCGACGCGGGCCTGATCATCGGCTGCAACGACACCGCCACCCGCATCCCACCGGACCGGGTGAAGGCCCTCGCCGCCGACTGGCAGTCGAAGCACGCGATGTTCGGCGCCGTGTTCGCCCGCATGCTGCTGCACTGCAACCCGTTCCCGCCGCCCAAGGCCGAGAAGGTCGACGCCCTGAAGAGCGCGCCGCCGATCGTGGTCCTGAGCACGGCCAACGACCTCTCCACCCCCGCGCCCGGCACCGAGCACACGGCGCAGCGGCTGCCGGGGTCGTCGCTGATCGGGTGGCAGGGCAGCGGGCACGGCGCGCTGACCCTGTCCGGGTGCGCGACCACGGCGGTGCGCGACTACCTGATCGACGCGAAGGTGCCGTCGAACGGCACCGTCTGCCCGCCCTGATCGAGGCTCCCCGGACGTCTGCGCCACCGCTGATCCGCCACATGGCTGATCAGCGGTGAGAGCCTTCGGCGTGGTGCCGGAAACTCCGTAACCTCGACAGGACCGCGACCCTGCGGGCGGCGGTCAGGATCGGAGCTGCGGCATGGGTGATGCGCCGACGAACCAGTTCCGTGGTCGCGCAAGCAATGTCATGCAGATCCACGACGTCCACGGCGATCTGTACCTGCACGAGCCTCAACCGTCCATCCGCCCGGTGGCCCCACACCAGCTTCCGGCCGACATCCGGCAGTTCAGCGGACGGGAAGAAGAACTGCGGCAGCTCGACGCGTTGCTGTACGCCGCGCCGACACCGCCCACCGCGGTGGTCGTCTGCGCGATCGCCGGCACCGCGGGTGTCGGCAAGACCGCTTTGGCCGTGCGATGGGCACACCGCGTACGCGACCGCTTCCCCGACGGCCAGTTGTACGTCGACCTGCTCGGATACTCGCCGGACGCACCGGTCCTGCCGGCTCGGGCCCTGGAAGGCTTTCTCCACGCGCTCGGCGTGTCCGGTGACGCCGTTCCGCCGGGACTCCACGACCAGGCCGCTCTCTACCGGTCGCTGCTGGACGGTCGCCGAATGCTCGTGGTGCTCGACAACGCGAGCTCCCCGGACCAGGTGCGCCCACTCCTGCCCGGCTCCGGCACCTGCTTCGCCCTCATCACCAGCCGCAGCGGCCTCGCAGGTCTCGTCGCCCGCAACGGCGCACAGCGACTGACCTTGGACCTGTTGTCCCACAACGACTCCCTTGACCTGCTTCGGGATCTTGCGGGTGCCGGCCGCGTCGAAGCCGACCCACACGCGGCCGCGACCCTGGTCGACCAGTGCGGCCGGCTGCCACTGGCACTGCGCGTGGCGGGCGAGCGGGCCGCGGCCGAGCCCGACCTCCCCCTGAGTGAACTCGCCGACGAACTGGAAGACGAGCGCGGCCGCCTCGACCGGTTGTCCAGCGACGACGGCGAAGACGAGAGCACCGCCGTCCGCGCGGTCTTCTCCTGGTCGTACCGCAGTCTGGCGCAGCCCGTCTCCAGGCTGTTCCGCCTGCTCGGACTGCACCCCGGACCCGACTTCGGCGTGCCGGTGGTGGCCGCGCTCGCCGATGTGGCTCTGCCACAGGCGAAGCGGCTCCTGCAGACACTCGCGGGCTCGCATCTGATCCAGGCGAGCGCTCCGGGCAGATACCGGTTCCACGACGTGTTGCGCCTCTACGCGACTGAGCTCGCCGAGTCGGAAGATCCGATCGAGGTGCGTCTGGAGGCGGCTCGCCGGATGCTCGTCTTCTACCTCCACTCAGCGCGCACCGCTGACCGCCTTCTCCTGCCACTGTTCACGGCCCCTGTGGCCGAACTGCCGGAACCGCCGGTCACCGCCCCGCCCTTCCACTCCCGCGACGAGGCCCTGACGTGGTGCGAGACCGAGGCGGCCAACCTGTCGGCGGCGGTCCGCCACGCGGCCCAACTCGGCGAACACGCGCTGGCAGCGCAGTTCCCCCGAGCTCTGTGGAGCTACTACGACCTGCGCAAACCCTGGACCGACTGGATCGCCACCTACGAAATCGGGGTGTCTTCCGCCCGGCTGACCGGCGACGACAGCAATCGTTCCTGGATCGTCCGATCGCTGGGCGTGGCGTACTACGACCTCCAGCAGTACGAGCAGGCCGCCGCGCTCTTCTCGGAGTCCCTGGCCATTCGCCGACGCATCGGGGACATCTCCAGCACTCCCGGCAGTCTGGACATGCTCGGTTCCACCTATCGCAAGCAGGGACGCTGCGACGCGGCGCTCGAATGCCACCGGGAAGCGCTCACGATCCGGCTCGAACGCGGGGACAAGCGCGGTATAGCCGTCACCCTGAACCGGCTGGGCTCGACGTATCGCGATCTCGGGCGTTTCGAGGAGTCCCTCGACCACCTGACCAGATCGCTCGCGCTCAGGCGAGAGATCGGCGATCTGCACGGACAGGGCTTCGCACTCCACAGCATCGGAGCCACCTACGAGCAACTCGGCCAGCTGGGTGACGCCACGGAGGCATACGAGCAGTCACTGGTCGTGCGCAGGGAGATCGGTGATCGGCGCGGAGAGGCGGAAATCCTCTACTGCCTCGGGAAGATCATGCTTCGCACCGGCAGGACCGGCAAGGCGCGCGAGGCGTGGACGGACGCTCTCGCCATCCTCGGCGATCTCGGCGCACCTCAAGCCGCAGACGTGGGCCGGCAGCTCCAGGCACTCGACCACGCCGACTCGAGTCCGGGCGCAGAAGAGGTGTAGAGGGGAACCGTTCGCGTGACCACGACGCGAACAGCTCCCCGCGCGAATCTTCGTGTCAGCAGCTCGAACAACAGCCGCAGCCGGGCCCCGTACACCCGGAACAGCACCCACACGTACCCATCGGGCCTCCCCGTCCTCCAAGCCGGACCTGCGCGGGACATCCGCGCACCTCACGGTCCGCCCCGGCACCAGCCCTGGGAACCCCTCTCACCCGAACGCGTGCGGACAACCACCGGGGCGTCGCAGCACGTGATCGCGCTACGCGCCCAGCTCCTCCAGGGCCTTCTGGGCTGCCTCCAGTTCGGCGCGCAGTTGCTCCACGCGGGCGAGCTGCTGGGCACGCGCCGCGTTCAGCACACCCTCGACGATCTCGGAGACCTCGGGCGTGAGCAGCTTCGCGGCCTGGGCCACCTGCGCGGGCGGCACCGGCGTCGGGCGGACCGTCCGGCGGGTGCCCTGCAGCACCTCCACGGCCCACTCGCCCTCGCCCGTCGTCACCAGCGTGATCGTGACCTCGGGGAAGGTGGTCTTCGCGGACTGCTTGCGCGCGGCGGGCTTCGCGGGCGCCTGCTCGGTGGGAGCGGGAGCGGGAGCGGGTGCGGGTTTCGGCTTGGGGGCCGCGGGCTTCACCGGCGCCTCCGGGACGTAGGGGTGGATGACCTCAGTCTCTCGCGGCGGTTCCGGCTGCGCTGGAGGAGGGGTCGCCGGCTTCTTGCGCGGCGGCGGCTTCTCCAGCGTCAGCTCGGCCGGGGAGAAGGACATCTCGTCCTTCGAGCCGGTGGGCCGGACCTGGATGAAGTCGCCTTCCGGAGGGTCGGTGACTGCCAGCAGCTTCGCCGACCTGCCCTCCTCCATGCCCACCGCGGCCGCCGTGAACCACACCATCGGCTGACTGCCCTCGTCCAACTGCGATCGCAGGTCGACGACGTCCTCCGCCGACAGCCCGCTCTTCTTCGCCATCGCGCTGCCTCCCCGTTCGAACACTTGTGCCCCAGCATGCCCTACACCTCCGACAATTCTGAGCACAGGGTCGGCAGCAAGATCATTACGGGTTTCCGTCCACCCCGCAGATGTACCCGGCGTTGATGCAGTTGGAGACACGCCGTTGCAGCTCAACGGGATCCCACGCGTTCATGAAGTCGCCGTGGAACGTGTAGCCCGGCGCGCTCGTGACGTTCGCACCGTTGAGGGTGCCTCCCAACGACAAGCCGGCACCGTTCACCGGATAGGTGATCAGGAACTCCAGCCGCGGCAGCACCACCGGGTGCGACGACGGGCAGACCAGCCCGATCGCGAACGTCATGTGGCCGCGGTGGTCGGCCGAGTCGAGGTCGCGGCCGTTCCAGCACGTCGGGAAGTCCAGGTAGGTCTCCACCTTCGTGCCGGGCGGGCAGTTCAGGAAGTCGCGGCTAGACGGCGCCTGCGTGGTGCACGACCACCGCGCCGCCGGATTCTCGGCGGGCGACGCGGCCTTCGCGTTGCCGACCACGTACCGCAGCCCCTGCGGAGGCGCGACCGCCCTCGTGCGGTCGTGAATGCCCTGGTAGTAGATGGTCACGCTCTCGGGCGCGACGGGCTGACCGAACTTGTGGAGCGTCGGCACCCAGTACGCCGACTTGTCCGAGATCGGGTTGCAGTTCGTCGTCCCGGCGCGCAACGACGTCAGCGTCGAGAACGCGTCCGTCGTCCGGTTGCCGAAGAACTCGTGCATGTGGGAGACGCCGGACTGGTTCTGGAACACGATCGGGTCATCTTGCCGGCGATGACTGGACGAGCAGGTCACCCGGAACTCCGACCCCGGAACCGCCTGCTGCTCCACCATCGCCCGCGCCTGCTCGGCGCTGTACACATGGCCGTGCCCCGCGTGGGAGACCGGTTGCCCCACCACGAAGCCCGCTGCCACGACCGCCATCGCCACCGCCGCGACGCCGATCGTTCCTCGAATACGCACGTGCATGGAAACTCCTCTCGCACCACAGTGTGTGAGAGCGCTCTCATGACAAGACGGTAAACCTACTTGCCTCTTCGTGTCCACGTGAGGCTTGGTCAGGTTTCGTCGTCTTCCCCTGCCCGCAGCCGGTACTCGCACCCGTACTCGACGGCGTACTGGAGGTCGTAGACGTGCACGATCTTGGGCCCGCCGTGCAGGTGCACGTACGTCACGGTCTGCTTCGGATCCTCGGGCGTGGACGGCAGCGAGTCGACCCTGCCGTCGAGGGGACCGCCGACGTACCGCACGACATAAGGCTGGGACATCACGACCTCCTCTCGCGTTCGGTCCAGTCTACGAGGTCGCTGACTGGATCCGTCCCCGATACAGCCGGTTGGCTCACTCACTCCCCGAACCACCGCACGGCGAGTTCGTCGAACGAATCCCCTTCAGGCATCTCACGCATGTGCTTCGGCATGTTGGAGTAGACGTGCAACAGCGCGTAGGCCATCACGCGCCGAGGATCCGGCACCCGCCCGTACGCCTCGACCAACGCCTTCCAACACCTCGCGTCGCCCTTGGTGACGAACAGCCCGACACTGGCGAACTCGTACTCGAACGCCCCGCGCATCGCCGGCTCGAAGTCGAACAGCCCGGAAAGTTTCCCGCTGCGCCGCAACAGATGTGCGCTCATCACCTCGGTGTGCAGCAACACCGGCAGCTCATCGCCGAGATCCACCCCGTCGAGAAACGCCGGAATCCGCTCCAGCCACCGCTCATCCAACCCGCGTTTCCGTTGCAGCTCAACGCATCCACGCCGCTGTCCGGCAACGAACGCCGCCCAGTCCCCCGGCCCCAGCACCGCGGGCGGCTCGATCGCGTGCAACGCCTTCAGCATCTCCCCGACCCCCGCACTGACCTCGACGTCCGGCACAGCGGGTTCCTCGCCGTGCAGCCGCGACATCAGCACGTACGCCCAGTCGTCGAGCACCCCGACGCCCTGCAACCGGGGAGTCGGCACCGGCAACCTGCCGTGCACCGCCTCCATCACCGCGACCTCGACCGGCACCTCGCCGTGGTACTGCAGCGGGAACAGCTTCAGCACCAGGTCGTGCCCGACGGCGAAGACGGGCAGCGACCCCGCCTCGAACCGCACCACGTCGCCGTCCAGCCCCAGGCGGTCGCGGTACGACTCGGCGTCCTGCTGCGTCGGCTCCATGCAGTGATCATCACCGATCGGGGCCGGCGAACGCCACCTCGCGGCGCCGTCACTCCTGCTTGCGGGCGCGGGAAGGCTGCACCCTCAACGGCTCGCCGGGCATCTTCGGGTAGTCCGGCGGGTACGGCATCTCGCCGCGCGGATCGGCCGCGTACCACTCCAGCAGCGTCTCGATCCCGAACGCCTCGGAGTCCAGCCCGGCGTGCAGGTCGCCGCGCTCCTCCAGGTACTTCGGCACGGTCAGCACGTCGAAGTCGTCCGGGTCCACAGTGGACAACTCGTCCCACGGCACCGGGGTCGAGACGGTCGCGCGCGCAGTCCCCCGAACAGACCAGGCGGAGGCGATCGTGCGGTCGCGGGCGGCCTGGTTGAAGTCGATGAAGACGCGCTCCCCGCGTTCTTCCTTCCACCAGGCCGAAGTCGCCTGGGAGGGGGCGCGCTTCTCCACCTCGCGGGCCAGTGCGATCACGGCGTGCCGGACGTCGATGAAGTCCCACTCCGGCCGGATCCGCACGGCGACGTGGATGCCGCGGCCGCCGGAGGTCTTCGGGTAGCCGGTCAGGCCCGCGTCGGCCAGCACCTCGCGCAGCACCAGGGCGACGCGGGCGGCGTCGGAGAAGTCGGTGCCCGGCTGCGGGTCGAGGTCGATGCGCAGTTCGTCCGGGTGGTCGACGTCGGCGCGGCGCACCGGCCACGGGTGGAAGTCGAACGTGCCGAGGTTCGCGGCCCAGACGATCACGGCCTCGGAGGTCGGGCAGATCTCGTCGGCGGGGCGGCCGGACGGGAACTTCACCTGCACGGTCTCCACATACGAGGGAGCGCCCTTGGGCACGCGCTTCTGGTAGAACGCCTCGCCCTCGACGCCGTCGACGTAGCGCTTCAGCACGACAGGGCGGTCGCGCAGCACCTGCAGCAGGGCCGGCGCCACCGTGCGGTAGTACTCGACCACCTGCCGCTTGGTGATGCCCCGCGCGGGGAAGTACGGCTTGTCCGGGTTGGACACCCGCACCAGCTGGTCACCGACCTCGAGCTCGATCGCCTTGGAAGCCACGGCAAAACACTAAAGGCCGCGCACGAACGCCGCGAGCGCCAGCTCGAAGCTGTCCCGGTCGAGTTCGCGGGCGACGCCCGGCAGCAGGTGGGCGCGGTCGAGGTGCGGGTAGCGGTCGGTGTAGTCCGCGGGATCGGCCGAGAACCCGCTGGAGAACGAGCTCAGGGCCGAGCCGAACACGATGTACATCAGGCCCGCGGCGATCATCGTGGCCTCACGGCGTGACCAGCCGGCGTCGACCAGGGCGCCGTGCAGCAGGTCAAGGCGCTGCAGTGACTCCTCGCGGCCCGCCGGGCCGTACGCCAGGAACGGAACGATGTTCGGGTGCGACGACAACGCGGCGCGGTACGAGCGTGCGCACCGGATCAGGCCCTCGCGCCAGTCGACCTCGAAGCCCGAGACGTCGACGGTCGACAGGACCGACGAGGCGATGTCGTTCAGCAGCTGGTCCTTGGTGCGGACGTGCCCGTACAGCGACGCGGCCTGCACGCCCAGCTCGGCGGCGAGCTTGCGCATCGACAGGCCGTCGAGGCCGTCTCGATCGATGATGGCCAGGGCCGCCGACCGGATGCGGTCGGAGCTCAGAAGGGGCGTGCTCGGCCGGGGCATGTGAGTTAACCTAACACTGTTCGGTTAGTCGGGAGGGCCTGTGGATCTAACGCTTTCGGACGAACACCGGCAGCTCAGGGAGCTGGCCCGGCGATTCACCGACGAACGCATCGTCCCCCATGCCACGCGCTGGGACCGCGACGAGGCGATCGACAGGGACCTGGTGCCCGCACTCGGCGAGGTCGGGTTCCTGGGGCTCGGGATCGACGAGCGCTACGGCGGCTCCGGCGGTGACAACCTCGCCTACTGCCTGGTCCTCGAAGAGATCGCCCGCGGCGACAGCGCGGTCCGGGGCATCATCTCCGTCTCGCTCGGCCTGGTCGCGAAGTCGATCGCCAAGCACGGCACCGAGGAGCAGAAACAACGCTGGCTGCCCGGCCTCACCGCAGGCACCCAGGTCGGCTGCTTCGCCCTCACCGAACCCGGCACCGGCAGCGACGCGGGCAGCCTCGTCACCAAGGCCACCAGGACGGACCACGGCTACCGGATCAACGGCCGCAAGGTCTTCATCACCAACGGCACGTGGGCCGACGTCGCGCTCGTGTTCGCCCGCACCGGCGGACCGGGCCCGAAGGGCATCAGCGCCTTCCTGGTCCCCACCGACTCGCCGGGCTTCACGGCCACCGAGATCAAGGGCAAGCTCGGCATGCGCGGCCAGGCCACCGCCGAGATCACCCTCGACGACGTCGAGGTGGCGGAGGACGCCCTGCTCAGCACCGAGGGCTTCAAGCTCGCGATGGGCTCGCTCGACAAGGGCCGCATGTCCGTCGCGGCGGGCTGCGTCGGTGCCGCGCGGGGCGCGCTCGAAGCCGCGCTGGAGTACGCCGGGCAACGCGAGCAGTTCGGCAAGCCCATCGCGGGCTTCCAGCTCGTCCAGGAACTCCTCGCGGACATGGCCGTGGAGACCGACGCCGCGCGGCTCCTCACCTGGCGGGTCGCCGACCTCGCCGATCGCGGCCAGCCGTTCCGCACCGAGGCGAGCATGGCCAAGCTCTTCGCCAGCGAGGCCGCGGTCAAGGTCGCCAACAACGCCATCCAGGTCTTCGGCGGCTACGGCTACATCGACGAGTACCCGGTGGGCAAGTACCTGCGGGACGCCCGTGTCACCACCCTCTACGAGGGCACCAGCCAGATCCAGAAACTGCTCATCGGTCGCGCGCTGACGGGCATCAACGCGTTCGCCTGAAAGGAAAGAAATGGACTTCACGCTCGACGAGGAGCAGAAGGAGATCCGCGACTGGGTGCGGACCTTCGTGCGCAAGGAGATCATCCCGCTGGAGCCCGAGGTGCTGCGCCGCGAACGCGCGGGCCAGCCGGGCCTCGCGCGGGACGAGCTGAAGGAACTGCAGGACAAGGCCAAGCAGGCCGGGTTCTTCGGCGTCCTCACGCCGCAGGAGTTCGGCGGCATGGGCCTCGGCGCGGTGATGACCGCGCTCCTCGAGGCGGAGCTGGGCCGCAGTTTCGTCCCGTTCCGCTTCGGCGGCTACGCGGACAACATCCTGTTCCACGGCAACGAGGAGCAGAAGCAGCGCTACCTGCTGCCGACGATCTCCGGCGAACGCGTGTCGTGCTTCGCGATCACCGAGCCCGGCGCCGGCAGTGACGCCAAGGCCATCCGCACGTCCGCCGTCAAGGACGGCAACGAGTGGGTGATCAACGGCGAGAAGACCTTCATCACCCAGGGCAACGAGGCCGACTTCGTCATGGTGTTCGCCGTGACGGACAAGGAGAAGGGCGCCGACGGCGGCGTCACCTGCTTCCTCGTCGACCGCGACATGGGCTGGAAGTCCGAGCCCATCCCGACCATGGGCCAGTGGGGTCCGGCCGCGCTCGTGTTCGACAACGTCCGCGTGCCGGAGGAGAACGTTCTCGGCGAGGTCGGCAAGGGCTTCCACCTCGCGATGCAGTGGATCGGCCAGGGCCGCTACCTGCTGCCCGCCCGCGCGCTCGGCAGCGTCGAGCGGCTGGTCGAGATGGCGATCGAGCAGGCCAAGAACCGCGTCACGTTCGGCCAGCCCATCGCCGAGTACCAGGCCATCCAGTGGATGATCGCCGACTCCGCGGTCGAGATCGAGGCACTGCGCTGGCTCGTGCTGCACGCCGCGTGGCTCGTCGACCAGAAGCAGGACTCGCGGCAGGCGCAGTCGATCGCGAAGCTCTACGGCGGCATCAAGGCCAACGAGATCGTCGACCGCGTGCTGCAGATCCACGGCGGCATGGGCTACACCCGCGAACTGCCGATCGAGCGCTGGTACCGCGAACTGCGGCTGCTGCGCATCTACGAGGGCACCGACGAGATCCAGCGCCGCACGATCGCCCGCAACCTCCTCAAGGGCCACGCGAACATCCGCGGCACGCTCGGCTAGCCCTATCTTGGGGAAATGCTCAACCACGACATCCTCGGCGTCGTCGAACGACAGGTCCGCACCTGGTCGGCCGGCGACGCCGGGGTGTACGCGGCGGCGGCCGGCGGCCCCTCCCCCGCGTTCGCCATCCCGTTGCTGCAGCACGGCGGCCCGCAACTCGGCCTGACCGGCGCCGACATGACTCAGGTCCTGCACGCCGAGCAGTCGTTGTGGCTGCACGGCAAACTCCCGGCGCACGGTTCCACCGTCGTCACCAAGACCGTGACGGACATCTACGACAAGGGTTCCGGCGCTCTCGTCGTCAGCACGTGGGAGTCGGAGTACGCGACAACGCGCTCGTCGTGCTTCGTCAAGGGCGAAGGCGGTTTCGGCGGCGAACGTGGTGAGACGCGGGAACTCACCGTCCCCGGCACCCGCCCGGAGATCAGCTTCTTCCGGACGACGGCCGACCAGGCACTGCGGTACCGCGAGACCGGTGACGAGAACCCGATGCACCACGACGCCGAGTTCGCGCGCCGCGCCGGGTTCGCGCAGCCCATCCTGCACGGCCTGTGCACGCTCGGGATCACCGTGCGCGGCCTGGACTTCACCGAGTTGCACGCCCGGTTCACCGCGCCCGTGACGCCCGGTGACGAGCTCCGGATCGAGCGCTGGCCGACCGGCGAGTTCCGCACGTTCGCGAACGGCCGGCAGGTTCTGCTCGGATCGGTTCGGTTTTCCGAAGTGGACAGCCGCTGAAAGTTCGCACGATCGTCCCATGAGCAGTGCCCTGGCAACCGTGGACTCCGGAATCGAACCTGTGCGCGTGGCGGTGGAGTCCCGTGACCTGATCAGCGCGGCCGGCGTGACGCACCTGTTGAAGAACTCACCTCGCGTGCGGGTGGTCCAAGACCGTTTGGACGCACACGTGCTGCTGGCTCTGGTGAACGAGCTGTGCGCGCAACAGGCCGCACGGCTGAGGGCCTGCGGTTCGCCCAAGATCGTGGTGATCGCGGCCCGAGTGCACGACCTCACCCCGTCGATCGCGGCCCAGGCGGGGCTGGCGGTTCCGTTGCGGCGGGCGGACGTCAACGCCGAACGCCTGATCAAGCTGCTCGTCGGCGGCCAGGCGGTGCAGGACCGCTCACCGGTGCTGAACGACCGCGACCTGCAGCTGCTGAAGCTGCTGGCCGACGGCGCGACCATCGCGGAGGTCGCCGCCCGGCTGTTCTGTTCGGAACGGACGGTGAAGTACGCGCTGCACCAGTTGCTGGAACGGTTCGGGCTGCGTAACCGGGTGCACGCGGTGGCGTGGGCGCTGCGGTCCGGTTTGCTCTGACAGCTCCGCGACTCCTGTTGAGACGCAACGGATCGAACAACCACGGACGGCCTATAACCTCTCCCGGGATCGCTCCCGCGGAATGGCCTTCGTCATCCGGACGAGGTGGGCGACGCCCCCTGCCGTTCCGACGAAGGAAAGTCATGCGCTTCAGCCCGTCCATCGTGCTGTCCCGGATCCTCGAGGGCACGCTCGCCCTGCTCGGCGTCCCCATCTTCTTCGCGGAGGTGAACGACACCAGATGGATCGCGTTGTGGGACCTCATCGCCATCATCTACCTCACGATCCGCGTCATCCGCCTCAGTCGCAGCAAGCGGGCGGGCGACGACAAGGGCGCGTGGGTCAAGAGCGCGCTGGGCCGCCGCAGCGGCACCCTGTTCACCCTGTTCACCAGCCTCGTCGGGATCACGTCCGGCCTGACCATCGTGCTCATCGAGGAAGGCACCCAGGCGGCGGTGCTCGCCAAGGCCATGGGTGTGCTCGCCGTGCTGCTGGCGTGGGCGATCCTGCACTTCGGCTACGCCGACCGCTACGCGCAGGCCTACTACAGCGCCCTGCCCGAGAAGCTGCTGGTGTTCCCCGGCACCGAGCACCCGACGTACATCGACTTCACGTACTTCTCGTTCACCGTCGGCACCACGTTCGCGGTCTCCGACGTCGACTCGCACACCTCCGCGATGCGGCTGCGGGTCCTCGCGCACGGCGTGCTCTCGTTCATCTACAACACCGCGATGCTCGGCATCGCCATCGGCGTGATCGGCGGCTGATCACCCGAGTGGCCGTCAGGCGAGGCCGAAGACGGAGGAGAGCTGCACCCGCCTGCTGATGCCGACCTTGCGGTAGACGCGGGTGAGGTGCAGCTCGACCGCCCGCTGCGTGACGTTGAACCGCGCCGCGATCGCCCGATTCGTCTCGCCTTCCAGCACCAGCAAGACGATTCGCGACTCGTGCGGCGACAACCTGTCCCACGCCGCCCCGCGCGGCGGCCGGTGCTCCCGGCCCAGCGCCGCCCGTGCCTGCTCCACCAGATCGGCCGCCCCGGCACGTTCGGCGTCGGCCAGCGCGGCACGGGCGGATCCGAGCGCGAGATGCATGCGGGCGCGCTGGTGCGCCAACAGCGTGCACGCCCAGACCGGCGGCAGCGTTCCCGTGCAACCGAGCCGCACCAGCATCTCCCGTGCCTCGCCAGACCTACCTCTGTCCACACAGGACGCTACGAACGCCGCCGCCCCCAGCGCCACACAGCCCCGCAGCGGTGACGCCTGGGCGAGTTCCCGCATCAGCCGGGAGACCTCGGTGTGGTCCCCGGCGGCCCGATGTGCCCACATCTCCAGAGCGGTCAGCCAGTCCCGTTCCGCGCCGGCGAGCTGCGACCGCAACTGGGGCGCGAGATCCAGCACCGCCCGTTCGGAACCCCGGCGCAGCAGACCGAGTCCGGCGAGGGCGAGCGGAACGACCCGCGGCCCGTTCTCGGGAAGATTGCGCAGGACCCACTCGGGATCCTGCGGGACGACGGGTTCGGCCGCGTAACCGAGCAGGCCCTCGTCGCACTGCCAGTCGAGCACCACCGCGTCGAACCACTCCCCCGCGGCGGTCCGCTGCCGGGCGAGTTCGCCGGCCTGCGGTGCGATGCCGCACCGCAGGTGGAGCTTCGCCATCGCCACGGCCACGCGCTCCGCGATCTCGCCGTCCAACGGCTCCCGCAGAGCAGCGCGCAGGCACCTCGCCGCCTGCTCCGGCCGCCCGGCCGCCTGGTGCAGCCGCGCCGCCCCGTGCAGCACCGGCGCCACCCACCGCGCCCCGACAGGTTCCGCGCACGCCACCACGTGCTCGGCGACGGCGACCGGTGGATCGCACCGCCGATGCAGGACCTCGGCAGCCGCGCGGTGCAAGGACTCGCGCGCCTCAGGCGCCATCTCGTGCCGGATCGCATGGCTCAGCGCCGGCGACCGGACGCGCATCGGCTCGCCGACCGCGAGACGCGCGTCGACAAGGCGTTCGAACGCGGCCAAGGTGCGGAACGACCCCATCCCGGCGACCTCGCACAGCACGTCGAGCGACGCGCTGCCCAGCACCGCCAGCGAACGGGCGACCGCGACCGCGTCGGCGTCCAGCACCTCCCAGCTCCGGCGCACGGCCCTCAGCAGCCGTGGCAGGCGCAGGCCGGGAAGCACGGCGGGCAACGAGGACAGGTCCGTGACCACGTCCAGGACGTCGCTCAGCACGCCGGGAGCCCCGCCGCTGTACTCCAGGCACACCGCTACCAGCTCCGGCGGGACCTCGGCGTCGAACCGCCGCCGGATCATCTCCGCGACCGCGTCGGCGCCGACCGGCCGCAACGGCACCCGCACGGCGTCCACGACCGCCAGAGCGTCCGGATCGCAGTCGCCCGCGAGCAGCACGGCGCCCCGGAAACGCGCCAGCCGGTCGGCCTCCTCCGCGCAAAGCCGCTCGGCGTCGTCGACCACCAGCACCGTGTGGCTGTCGACCCCGCTCAACGCCCGCAATCCGCGAACCGGCCGCAACCCGCTGCGCACCGCGATTGAAGACGCAACGGACAGCAATGCGCTTTTGCCCATACCAGTTGCACCATGCACAACGCACGAGCGAGCGCCACCGCTCAGCGCCTCCGTCAGAACGGCGATCTCCCGCTCACGGCCTACGAGCAGGCCACCGGCCCTGCGCACGGCTGTGCCCACGAGACCAGGGCTGAGTGGGGCGACCATGTCAACCAGCAAATCGTGCACCGACCCGCAGGACCATGCAGAAGCACCGGCAGAAGTTCCGCAGGTCTGCCCCTTCGCACAGCATCGGACGTCGCAGCACCCGCCGAGAACGCGAAAACCATTCGACCAATCAATTGGTAATGACAACAACAGCTCGTGAACCAATTCGCTGCGGATTACGTGATTCCCTATGTACACCTCACGAACACCTCTAGGAGTTCCGATGCGGGTCGCGTCACGCACCGTCTTCGACTTCGTCCGGCCGAACGGCTCCACCGCGCCGGTCGAGACGGAGCTGCTCTACCGGTCGGAAGACCCGTTCGCGGTGACGATGAGGTTCAGCGCGGGCGGCTCGGTCGCCACCTGGATCGTGGGCAGGGACCTGCTCGTCGAGGGCATGAGCACGAGATCGGGTGACGGCGACGTGCGGCTGCGGCCGCACTCGAGCCGGGTGCTGGTGCTGGAGCTCGTCTCCGACCGGCACATGACGGTCTTCCGGGTGCCGGCGCGCACGCTGCGCAAGTTCCTCGACGCCACCGACCGGCTGGTACCGCGCGGCACCGAGCGGTTCGACGCCGACGCGTTCCTCAGCACCGTCCTACGCTGAAAGGCCGAGCTCCTCCGCGAGCTCGTGCTGCAGCTTCGTCATGCCGGGCGACTCGTAGCCCTCGCTCTCGGCCAGTGCCCGCACCCGGTGCCGGACGGCGGCGTCGTGGTCGCCTGCGCGGTCGCAGAGCCCGGCGATCTCCATCAGCACGGCCACCTTGACCTCCGGGTCGGACAGCGACTCCACCGCTGCGGCCAGCTGGTCGCGTGCCTCGGCGAACCGTCCGGCGGCGGCCAGCACGCGGCCACGGGTGTGCCTGGCCATCGACAGCAGGTTCGCCGCGCCCCGCCCGAGGAGTTCCTCGGCGTGCGCCACCACGCTCAGCGCCTCGTCGTGCTCGCCGGTCTCGACGAGGGCGTCCGCCAGGCGGAGCGCCAGCTGGGCGGCGTTCTCCAGCGCCACGCCGCGCTGGTCGCCGCGCAACGCGCGTTCCTGCTCGACACACGCCCGGTGCGTGTCGACGGCCTCTTCGAACCGGCCCTGCCGTTGCAGCAGAACACCCGAGTACGACAGCGCGAACACCACGTCCATCGGCCGGCCCGCCTCCCGGAACAACTCGGCGGCCTTCCTGGCGTGGGTCACACCGTCCGCGTGAGTGCCGTCGCGGTTCGCGATGCCGGCCCGGTAGTAGTGCGCCCAGGCCCTCTCCGCCAGCGAGCCGCACTCCCGCGCCGCCCGCAACGCCTCGTGGTGCCACCGCTCGGCCAGCGGGATGTTGGTGTGCCGCGCGGTGTAGACCCAGCACACGAAGTTGAGCTGCTGGGCCCGCTGTTCCTCCTCGCCCAGTGCCGCGGCCGCGCCGACGCCCGCCGTGTAGACCTCCAGCCACAGCTCGCCCGTGCCGCGGTGGTCCGAGTACCAGTGCATCGACCTCGCCAGCGCCAGCACCTGCTCATGTGCGCCGTCGGCAACCGCCTCGCGGAGCGCCCCACGCCAGTTCGCGAGCTCTCCGGACAGCCAGCGGTCCGCTGCGGCCAGATCGGCCGCGCCCTGGTCGTCCGGCAGGAACGCCGATGCGTGACTCGTTGCGGTGGACAGCAACCAGTCACGCGTGCGCAGCCGGTGTGTCTCGACGTCGGGTTCGTCGCTGTGCAGCCGTTCGCGCGCGTAGTCGCGGATCAGGTCGTGGAACGAGTACCGGCCGGGAACGCCCGCACGGAGAAGGCTCGCGTCCACGAGGTCCTCCAGCAACGCCTCGGTGTCGTCGGTTCCGGCCGCCACGGCAGCGAGTTCGACGGACGTGTCGGGGCCGTGGATCAGTGCGAGCCGGCGGAAAAGGGTCGCCGCCGCGGGTGCGAGCAGACGGTAGGACAGCTCGAACGCGGTGCGGACCTGGACGTCGCCGCTCGCGAGCACGCCGAGCCGTTCGCGTTCGTCGGAGAGCTGGTCGGCGAGGTGCCGCAAGGACGACGTGGTGCGGCCCGCGATGGTGAGCGCCAGCGGCACCCCTCCGCACAACGACGCGACCCGGTCCGCCGACTCCAGGTCGGCCGCGATCCGGCCGGTGCCGGCGGTCGCCGCGAGCAGCGCTACGGCGCAGTCGTGCCGCAGCGGGCCGAGGTCGAGCCGCGCGCGGCTGTTCAGTCCCGCCAGCACGTTGCGGCTGGTCACGATCACGAGCGAACCGGGGCTCACGGCGAGCAGCGGCCGGACCTGGGCCTCGTTCGCGGCGTTGTCGAGCACGAGCAGCACCGTCCGTTCGCGCAGCAGCGAGCGGTAGAGGCGAAGGCTGTCGTTCGGATCGGACGGCATCTTGGCGTCCGGCACGCCGAACGCCCGCAGCAGCCGCGCGACGGCCCGTTCCGCCGAGAGCGGTGACGGGTCCATGCCGCGCAGGTCGAGGTGCAGGCAGCCATCGGTGAACTGGCCGGCGAACCGGTGCGCCGCGTCCACCGCGAGAGAGGTCTTCCCCACGCCGGGCGGGCCGTGCACGACCACGACGTCCAACACGGGCGACGCCGCCGCACGGCTGATGTAGCCGGCAATCTGCTGCTGCTCGGCTTCACGGCCGATGAGCGTCTCGGCCTTGGGTGGCGTGCAGTCTGTGCGTTCAGGACGTGGTTGCGAGGCCTCAGACGACCGTGCGAGCGCTACGAACCCCTCGGCCTCTTCGTTCCGCAGGCCCAGTCCGCTCACCAGCAGGTCGACGGTCTGGGCCTGCGGGGTGTGCACGCGGCCGCGTTCGAGGTCGCTCAGCGTGCGGACGCCCAGACCGGTGCGGGCGGCCAGGTCCTCCTGGGTGAGTCCCCTGCGGCGCCGGTAGAAGCGCAGGAACTCGCTGAAGGTGGTCGCCCGCATTCCCTCACCCTCCGGACAGGCACTTCCGCACCTCGGCGGCGATCTCGCGCGTCGCGTCCGTGTCCCACCGTTCGCACGCCGCGAGCGAGTCTCGCAGAAGACGCCGGCACGCGCTGTGGTCACCGCGTGACTCCGCGTTGTCCGCGAGTGCCCGCAGGATCTCGATCTCGCCCACGCCGTCACCCAGCGCACGGAACCCGGCGAGCGCCCGGTCCAGGTCCTCGTCCGACTCCGCGAGGCGACCGGCCGCGCGGTGGGCGAGACCGCGGTGCCACAGGGTCGTGGCGAGCCAGGACTCCATGTGGGCGCGCTCGTAGACGCCCTCGGCCTCGGTGAGTGCCGCGACGGCGTCGTCCGGCCTGTCGACGTCTATCAGCGCGAGGCCGAGCCATCCGAGCGTGCGGCCCAGTGCGGAGAGTTCGTAGATTGTGTCGGCGTAGGCGCGCTGTTCCTTCGCCACTTCTTCGTGTGCGGTCACGGCGGCGATCGGGCGGTTCATCAACCGCCACAGCACGCCGAGGACGGACCGCGCGTAGTGCTCGTCCATCGGCTCGTGCATCGAGTCGATCGCCTTGAGGCACACGCGTTCGGCCTCGTCGAACTGCCCGAGCCCGCTGTACGAGGCCGACGCGATCAGCCACACCCAGCCGAGGTGCCCGGTCTCCCCCGACTCCTCGGCGATCCGGGCCGCGCCGGTCAGCACCTCCAGCGCCGGTCCCGGCCTGTGCGCGACGTCGAACAGCACCCAGCCGAGCTGGCCGCGCACGACGATCTCCTGCCACGGTTCGCGCGCGGAGGCGAGCGCGAGGCGGTAGACCCGTTCCCAGACCAGGCCCGGTTCGATGGCCGCGTAGTGCGAGAGGGCGATCACCGCGCGGGTCACGTCCTCGTGCAGACCCCTGGCCTGCGCCCGTTCGACGATCTCGGGCAGCAGGTCGCGGTGCTCGTCGAGCCAGCGTCGTCCCGTCGCGACGTCGTCGAAGGTCCTGCGCCGCGGACTCACCCGCCGGGCGTCCCCGGTCTGTCCGAAGAGGACTCCGGCGGCCACGGTGGTCTCCAGGAGCCAGGTGAGCATCCTGCGGTCCGCGTCGGCGTCGCTGGCGTCGACCAGGCCGGTGGCGAACGTCCGCACGAGGCCGTGGATCGCGTGACCGCGGTCGTCGGGGTCGAGGAGGCTGACGTCGGCGAGGTCCTCCAGCGCCTGTTCGGCCTCGCCGGCGGTGATGCCGGCCAGTTCTGCCGCGAGCTCCGGGCCGACGTGGGTGCCGACGAGCAGCCCGAGCCGCCGGAACACCAGCCGCGCGGTCTCCGGCAGGTGCGCGAGCGACACCTCGAACGCGCCGCGCACGTCCAGGTCGCCCGCGGTGAGCGCGGCCAGGCGGCGTTCCTCGATCTGCTCCACGAGGTGACCGAGGGGCCAGCGCGGACGGCTGGCGAGCCGGTTGCCGGCGATCCGGAGCGCGAGCGGCGACGTCCCGCAGAGCCGGACGAGCTCGCGCGCGGTCCCGGGATCGGCCTCGACGCGGTGCGCGCCCATGATCGACGCGAGCAACTCGACGGCGCACGGTTCGGTGAGCCCGCCGAGCCGGATCCACGTCGCGTCCGCCAGCCCGGCGAGCCGGTGCCGGGACGTGACGATCGTGAGGCAGCCCGGATCCGCCCTCAGCGTGCGGACCTCCTCCTCCGTGGTCGCACCGTCGAGCACGAGCAGCAAGCGTTTGCCCGCGAGCAACGACCGGTAGAGCCGCGCCTGGCCGTGCACGTCCTCTGGCACGTGTTCGGCGGGCACCCCGAGGTCTTTGAGCAACCGCTGGAGGGGCTGCGCAGCGCTCTCCAGGTCGATGAGCAGCTGACCGTCCGGAAAGCGGCCCTCCAGCAGATGGGCGGCCCTCACGGCGAGGCTCGTCTTACCGGTGCCGGCGGCCCCGTGCAGCACCACGAGCCCGTTGGGCTTGTGCGCGATGGCGTCGAGTTCGGCGTCACGGCCGACGAGGTCCGCCACGTACATCGGGAGCGACCAGACCGGGCCGGTCAGCGCGACCCGGCCGGTCCTGGCGAGCCGGCGCAGTTCGGCCTGGTCGTGTTCGCCGAGGTCCAGCGCGTCGATCAGGGCCTCGGTCGTGCGGCGCTGCGGGGAACGGGCACGGCCGCGTTCCATGTCGCTGATCGCGCGGACGCTCACCCCGGACCGCTCGCTGAGCTCTTCCTGGCTGAGCCCGGCGTTCTTGCGGTGCCGCAGGAGCCGGGCGCCGAACGTCATGGCACAGAAGTTAGTGGGTCAAGCTCGTGATCATCTGCGCGCACACGCGGGAGAGGTGCCGGCGCATCACCGTCGCCGCCCTGGCCGCGTCGCCGTCCGCGATCGCACGGACGAGTTCGTCGTGGTCGTCCATCGACGCGTGCTGGTGCGGCGGGTCGTCGTCCAGCGCACTGCGCAGCAGCACCACTCGTTGCTGCACGAGCCGCACCTGCTCGGCGATGTACGGACTGCGGGCGGCCTCGATCAACGTCTGGTGGAACGCGAGGTCCAGCCGGTACGGGAACGGCTGCCCGGCCTTGTAGTTGCGGCGGCTCTCCGCGCACACGTCCTGCAGCCGCACGAGGTCGACATCGGTCCGCCGCGACGCCGCGAGTTCCGCGGCCGCGCATTCCAGCGCGGTGCGCAGTTCGAACAACGCCCTGACGTCCTCGGGGCTGGCGTCGGGCACGAACGCGCCGCGGTGCGGGACGAGGGTCAGCAGGCCCTCGGAGGCCAGGTGCCGGATCGCCTCGCGCAACGGCCCGCGGCTGATGCCGAGCTTCTGCGCCACCTCGACCTCGTTGACCCGCGAGCCCGGCGGGATCTCCCCGGTGAGCACCTGCTCGCGCAGCACGTCCACGGCCTGCCCGGCCAGGCTGAGGTGCAGTGGGACCGGAGGTGTCACCTTCGTCTCCTGATCTGGACGGCACCGGCCGTCCTCCCGCTAAACTAGCGAACGTGTCAACTGTCGACAGTTGGCAGTTTTACTCACAGGCTGGAGGGGCGACATGGCACACGAAGTGGTGGCTGAGGTCTGGCGGGGCGATTTCCTCGAGTCGGTGCACCACGGCACCGTCGTCGCCACCGATGCCTCCGGTGACCCGGTCCTCTCCATCGGCCGCCCCGGCGACGTCGCGTTCCCGCGTTCGTCGAACAAGCCGCTCCAGGCCCTCGCGATGCTGCGCAGCGGCCTCGACCTCGACGGCGCGTTGCTCGCCCTGGCCTGCGCGTCGCACTCGGGCGAGGACTTCCACGTCGCCGGCGCCCTGCAGATCCTGGCCTCGGCCGGTCTGGGCGAGGACGCCCTGCGGTGCACCCCCGACCTCCCGCTCGGCGAGCAGGCGCGCGCACAGCACCTCGCGCAGGGCCTGGCCCCCGCCCCGAAGTACATGAACTGCTCCGGCAAGCACGCCGCCATGCTCGCCACCTGCGTCGCCAACGGCTGGTCCACCGGCGACTACCTGGACCCGGCGCACCCGTTGCAGGTCGCGACCCGCCTCACGATCGAGGACGTGGCCGGCGAGCCCGTCGCCCAGGTCGGCGTGGACGGCTGCGGCGCCCCGATCTTCGCCATCAGCCTGACCGGCCTCGCCCGCGCGTTCGGCCGTCTCGCCAGCGCCGCCGAGGGCACCCTCGAACACCGCGTCGCCACCGCCATGAGCACCTACCCGCAGTGGGTCGGCGGCACCGGCCGCGACGTCACCGCGCTCATGGACGCCCTGCCCGGCGTCATCGCCAAGGACGGCGCCGAGGGCGTCTACGCGGTCGGCCTGCCCACCGGCGAGGGCGTCGCGCTGAAGATCGCGGACGGTTCGTCGCGCGCCCGCGCGGTCGTCGTCGTCGCGGTGCTCAAGCGGCTCGGGGTCGACGTGAGCAAGGTCGAGGACCTCGCCACGGTGCCGGTTCTCGGGCACGGCCGCGCGGTCGGCGCGGTCAGGCCGTCGCTCGCGCTGGCGAGTTGACGCCCCACCGCCCGTGAACGGCCACCAAGCTCGAATCCCACGCCCCAGCCACTAAGCTGGGGTTTATGGGCGATTCGAAGGACGAGGACGAGAAGTTCCAGGAGGAACTGATCGGTCTCGACCCACACGACCCCGAGACGAAGGCGTTCGCCGACCATCTCGACAAGATGAAGCGGCAACGCCCGGGCTTCACCGTCGAGGGCTATCTGGAGGGCGTGCAGGACTTCGCGGACTCGGCGAACCGCACGACGGGCCACCAGCGGCTCGTCGCCGTCATCGTCGTCGGGCTCATCCTGCTGGGCGTTCTCCTCACGATCTGGTTCGCACTCGGCGACATCATCGCCATCATCTTCTGAGTCGAACATCTTCTGGACACGAACGAGAACGAGTCCTTAACGGGGCCTTACGGCGCCGCAGCCCACAGCGTCGCCGGGAAGCCCTGAGGGCAGGCCGGAGTTATAAAGAGACATGGAACCTGTTGTCGGCGCCACCCCCAAAGTCGTGCGTTCCGAAGAGGAATGGCGCGCCCAGCTCAACCCCGCCGAGTTCGCGGTGCTGCGGCAGGCAGGCACCGAGCGTCCATGGACCGGCGAGTACACCGAGACCAAGACCGAGGGCGTCTACGAGTGCCGTGCCTGCGGAGCCGAACTCTTCCGCAGCGACACCAAGTTCGACTCGCACTGCGGCTGGCCGTCGTTCTTCTCGCCGCTGGCCGGAGACTCGGTCATCCTGCGTGAGGACCGCGCGCTCGGCATGAAGCGCGTGGAGGTGCTCTGCGCCACATGTCACAGCCACCTCGGGCATGTTTTCGAGGGCGAGGGGTATCCCACCCCGACGGATCAGCGGTACTGCATCAACTCCGTCTCCTTGAAACTCGTTCCGTCCGAATAGGAGACTGAGCTCAGTCCGGTCACCAAGGATCCGGACGGACCTGGGAGGCACAATGATCTTCCGCATCGCCCTGCGCGGCACTGACGGTGAAGGCTCCGGCGGAGTCGACGGCGGCTCGTCGAGCTAGCCATAAGCAGTAGCAAGAGGCAGAAGACCGGCAACCCTAAGGCTTCGTCAACAAGCCTTGTGGGGCTGTGGCGCGGACCACACCATTGACTCACCGAAGCACTTTCGGGGCAGTCAGGGGGTGGGTCGCATGCCAAGGCCTTGGGGATTGTCCGGACCTGAGTTCCTTCAGCTGTACTGGATCGGGCTGGCACTGGCGGTGCTGGTCGCGATCGTCGTCCGGGTACGCGTGCGGGCGGGTCACCGCACCCAGCCCGTGCGCTCGCTCGACATGGACGAGCTCGCATTTCTTGCGGGCGGTCCAAGGCGCGTGGTCGAAACGGCCGTCGCGCGACTGCTCACCTCGGGTGAGCTCAGGCCTTCACGGCGGGGCACCGTTCAGGCCACGTCCACCACGCAGTCGCTCAACCCGGTGGACCGCGCGGTCGTCACCGACTGCCAGCGCTACATGAACCGCACGGTCAAGCTGATGATCGAGTCCGTCTCGGTGGACCGCGTGGTCACGGGGATCGGCCAGCGACTCGAGGACATGGGTCTCCTGGTCAACCGGGACGTCGCGAAAAGCGCGTTGCGCAAGGGATCCGTCGCCCTCTGGGTGCTGCTCGCGATCGGGATCGCGCGCTGGGTCAACGGCATCGCGATCGACGCGCCCGTCGGCTGGCTCACGCTGCAGCTCGTCCTCACCGGCCTGCTGATCCTGTTCCTCACCCGGCGCGGCAAGAAGATCGTGCGCACCGGCAAGGGCAACGCGGTTCTCGACGACGCTCGCCGCACGAGCACCAGGGCTGCGGGAAGCGTGGACGAGGTCCTGTACGCGGGCGCGGCCGGCGCGGTCCTCTTCGGCGGTCTCGTCATGTACCCGGACCTGGCGGTGCGCACGTCGTTGCTCGCCTCCTCCAGTTCCGGCGGCTACAGCAGCGGCAGCCACAGCACGTGTTCGACCGGTTCTTCTTCGTGTTCAAGCGGAAGCAGCTGCGGCGGCGGAGGCGGCGGCTGCGGCGGTGGCGGAGGCGGCTGATCGGTCGTTCGGTCCTTTTCAGGTAACAACAGGAACCCAGGGGTAGATCTCACGTCGAAGATGCACCGACACCAGTGAGGGGAGTGCTGATGTCCAAGTCTTCGGCACCGCACCAGACCACGTGGTCCGCGGAGGAGATCGGGTTCCTGGCAGGGGGACCGGGCAGGGCGGCGGAGGCCGTCCTCGCCCGGTTGCTGGACGGCGGTCTCGTGCGCATCTCCCGCGAGGGACTCGTGACCGCCGTCCACCAGAACGGTTACGGGGCCAGGAGCGCGCTGGAGGCGTACGTCCTCGCCGGACTCCAGGGCACCGCTCGCCCGATCAACCAGGTCGTGCAGGTCGCGATGGCGAGCCACGAGATGGGCGCGCTGCATGAGAGCCTCGTCGCCCGCGGCATGGTGCAACGCCAGTTCGGAAAGCCGCGCGGCGGCAAGATCGCGTTGCGGGTGGTGCTGTTCCTGCTGGCGTTCGTCTCGGTGTTCGTCGCCTTCGCGATCGACGCGAGGCTGTTCCTGCTGACGGCACTGCTGGTGTTCGCCGCGATCCTGCTGCGCAAGCCGGGCAGGCTCACGAGGAACGGCAAGACCGTGTGGCTGTACGCGCTGAGGAATCCGCGCAGCAGCGCGGACTCGGTGGCGTTGTACGGCCTGCGCCGGGGCAAGCAGCGATCGACGTCCTCCAGTTCGTACGTCGCCGCGAGCAGTTGCAGCTCGTACGACTGGAACCACCACAGCTGCGGCGGAACGTCGAGTTGTTCGAGCAACAGTTCCAGCAGCTGCGGCAGTTCCAGCAGTAGCAGCTGTTCGAGCAGCAGCAGTTCGAGTTGCAGCAGCAGTAGCAGTAGCTGCAGCAGTTCCAGCAGTTGAGGGGGAAGCTGATGGAAACACCGACAACGGCGCAGGGGACGTGGCTGTCCGCGGAGGAGGCCGGCTTCCTGACGGCCGGTCCCCGACGGGCCGCGGAGACCGTGCTGGCCCGGCTGATCGACACCGGACTCGTGCGGGTCTCCCGCGACGGCCTCGTCTCCGCGGTGCACCAGAACGGCCAGGGCGCCACCACCTCGGTCGAGGCGCGGATGCTCAGCCACGCGCAGACTCCCGTCCGGTTCGACACGATCGTGCAGTCGATCGCGAGGAGCACGGAGGTCGCCGACCTGTACCGGCACCTGTTCAGCCGCAGGCTCATGCAGGTGCCTCGCCGCCGCGGCGACGGCTGGTGGTTCTCCCTCGCGGTCGCGGGCATGCTGACCCTGGCGGGATTCGTCTCGCCGGCGTTCTTCGTCGGCGTGCCGGTCGCCCTGTGCTTCTCCTTCCTGCAGTACGGCAGGAGCCCGGTCACCAAGGCCGGCAAAGAGGCGCTGAAGCACGTGACCGCGCACGACAGGGTGCACGCAGTGGCGCTGCACGGATTCACCGGCAAGGTCGGCGGGCAGAACGTCGGCGAGTTGTTCGACCTCCCGCAGAGCGTCGTGAAGATGATCCCGCCCAAGGCGCACAAGGCCGGGAAGCGGTCCAAAGCGGACGGTGGCGGGTGCGGTGCGGCGTCGAGTTGCAGCAGCTGTGGTACCACTTCCAGCGGTTGCGGCGGTTGCGGCGGTTCGAGCGGTTCGAGTTGCGGCGGCAGCAGCAGCTGTGGCGGCGGAGGAGGAGGCGACTGATGGTGACATCGACGACAGCACGCGGAACGCGGTTGCCCCCGGAGGAGATCGGCTACCTGGTGGCGGGACCCGGCCGGGCGGCGGAGACCGCACTGGCCAGGCTGCTCGACGCCGACCTGGTGCGCGTGTCACGCGACGGGCTCGTGTCCGCCGTGCACCAGACCGAACTGGGGGCCTCGACCGCGGTCGAGACGTTCATCCTCGTCAACCTGCGCAAGGCGGTCCGGTTCGACGCGGTCGTGCGGAACGCCGCGAAAAGCGCGGAGATGCGGGCGTTGCACCAGCAGCTGCGGGCACGCAGGCTGACGCGCGACCCCCGTCCCCGGCTCGCGGCGTGGTGGGTGTTCCTCGCGATCGGCGTCGTCCTGACTCTGCTGGCCTTACTGGAGCCGTGGACTCTCTTCGGTGCGGTGATGTTCCTGGGTGCCGCGTACTGGACGTACGGCGCGAAACCGCTCACCAGGGCGGGCCGGGCGGCGTTGAAGGACGTGACCGCGAGCGACAGGGTTCTCACGGTGGCGTTGGAAGGTTTCCGCGGCAGGATCGGCAATCAGAGCGTCGGCGAGCTCTTCGGTCTGCCGCAGAGCGTCGTCAAGATGTTGCCGCGCAAGAAGAAGAGGAAGGCCGGCAACGGAGGCGCCACGGGCGCGGCCGGCTGTGGCAGCAGCAGTTGTGGCACCAGCAGCAGTTGTTCGTCGGGCAGCGGCAGCAGCTGCAGTGGCGGCAGCAGCTGTGGCGGCGGTGGAGGAGGAGGAGGCGACTGATGGCGGGCATCAAGGACCTGGGTGTCGGCATCGGCTGGCGTTCCGAGATCGACCTGACCGTGGAACGGCTGCCCGGCGTGGACTTCGTCGAGGTCGTCGCCGAGAACCTCCACATCGGACACCTGCCGGAGTCGGTGACGCTGCTGCTGGAGCGCGGCGTCCCGGTGCTCCCCCACGCCGTGTCGCTCTCGCTGGGCAGCGCCGACCAGGTCGACCTCCACCGGGTCGAGCACCTGGGCGCCGTCGCCGAGGCGGTCGGCGCGCCGATGGTCAGCGACCACGTGTGCTTCGTGCGGGCGGGCGGCCTCGACTCCGGCCACCTGATGCCGGTGCCGCGCACCAGGGACGCGCTCGACGTGCTCGTCGCGAACGTGAGGCTGGCGCAGCGGAACCTGCCCGTGCCGCTCGCGCTGGAGAACGTCGCCGCCCTGCTGGAGTGGCCGGACGGCGAGCTGTCCGAAGGCCAGTTCCTCGCCGAGCTCGTCGAGCGCACGGACTGCTGGTTGCTCGTGGACGTCGCGAACCTCTACGCGAACGCCCGCAACATCGGCACGGATCCGGAGCGGTTCCTCGACGAGATCCCGCTGGAGCGCCTGGCCTACGTGCACGTGGCCGGCGGCGAGCAGCACGGCGGCATCTACCACGACACGCACGCGCACGCGGTTCTGCCGGAAGTCCTGGAAGTGCTCGACGAACTGTGCTCGCGCGTCGCCCCGCCCGGCGTTCTGCTGGAACGGGACGACAACTACCCGTCCGACACCGAAATCGCGAGCGAGCTGGCCGCGATCCGCGCGGTGGTGGACAAACATCGTGGCTGAAATCGCGGAAGGAAATGGCCTTTCGTCCGCACGCGAAAGGCTTGCCGCCCAGCAGGCCGAGCTGCTAAATGCATTGCTCGCGAACGGACCGGCACCGGCGGGATTCGACGAACAACGCCTCGCTGTCGAACGCCGCGCGTTGCTGTCGAAACGGCGCGGCATCGTGCGGATGCTCGGGCCCGCGGTCGCCGACGAGCTCGGCGACCGGTTCCGGCCGCTCTTCGACGCCTACGCCGCCGATCACCCACGTCGTGCGGGGTCTCGCGCACGCGAGGATGCCACCGCGTTCGCGGATTGGTGCCGCGCTTCCGGAGAACTGTCGGAAAAGCGCAAGGCACGCTGGAAGTTCTGGCAGTCGAACTGACGGGCGAGCAAAACGGGGGCCAGAATCCCCCGTTCGGCCCTGTGTGACCCCCAGCGCCATCGATACGTTCGAAAGGGTTGGGGGACCTTTTCGCATTGCCTTCGCTTTGCCGCGAAAGGCCTTCCGGCCTGCGCGGACCACAGCGCGCAGAATTCGAACCACGAGGGGATTCGAATGCGCGGAAAATCCAAAGTGCTGGGCGCCGTCACGGCGCTCGCCCTGACCGTGGCACCGGCCGCCACAGCCGCGGCCGCTCCACCAGCGGGCAACGCCCCGCAGAAGACCGTCGACGAGGTCACCCTCGTCACGGGCGACAAGGTCCTGCTGGGACACGACAGGCAGGTGGTCGCGATCCAGCCCGGTGAGGGCCGCGGGAACATGGCCTTCAAGACCGCCCGCACCGCGGACGGTCACACGATGGTCGTGCCGAAGGACGCGTTCGAGCCCCTGGCGGCGGGCCGGCTCGACCGCAGACTCTTCGACGTCACCACGTTGCTGGAGTTCGGCTACCGCGACCGCATGCCGTTGATCGTGGACGGCCGGGCGAGACTCGGCGCCAGGTCCTCGAACGACTGGACGGCGCTCAAGGCCGAGGCCGCGACCGGCGACAAGGTCTGGCTCGACGGCATCCGCAAGCCGAGCCTCGACCGCAGCGTCGCCCAGATCGGTGCGCCGGCCGCCCACCAGCAGGGCATCACCGGCAAGGGGATCAAGGTCGCGATCGTCGACACCGGTGTCGACGAGAAGCACCCGGACCTCGCCGGTCAGCAGATCGCGGAGAAGAACTTCACGACCGACCCCGACAACACCGACAACGTCGGCCACGGCACGCACGTCGGGTCGACCGTCGCGAGCCACGACTCGAAGTACGGCGGCGTCGCGCCGGGCGCACAGCTCCTCGACGCGAAGGTCTGCGTCGAGTTCGGCTGCCAGGAGTCCTGGATCCTCGACGGCATGCGCTGGGCGGCGGAGCAGGGCGCCCAGGTCGTCAACATGAGCCTCGGCGGTGGCGACACCCCGGAGATCGACCCGCTGGAGCAGGCCGTCAACGACCTGACGGCCCAGTACGGCACGTTGTTCGTCATCGCGGCGGGCAACTCGGGTTCGCCCGGCTCGGTGAGCTCACCGAGCACGGCGGAGGCCGCGCTGTCGGTCGGCGCCGTCGACCGCGACGACAAGATCGCGTCGTTCTCCAGCAAAGGCCCTCGCGTCGGAGACAGCGGGCTCAAGCCCGAGGTGACCGCACCGGGCGTCGACATCGTCGCCGCCAAGGCCGGTGGCGCGGACCACTTCGCGGCCAGCGGCACGTCCATGGCGACCCCGCACGTGGCGGGCGCGGCGGCGTTGCTCAAGCAGCAGCACCCGGAGTGGACGCCCGCACAGCTCAAGTCGGTGCTCGCGACCACGGCCAAGCCCACCGAGGGCGTCAGCGCGTTCGACCAGGGCGCCGGGCGCATCGACGTGGCCAAGGCGATCGGGCAGGTGCTGACCGGCGACGTCACCGTCAACCTCGGCCTGCACGAGTGGCCGCACGGTGACGACAAGCCGGTGACCAAGGCGATCACCTACACCAACCCGACGGACGCGGCGATCACGCTCGACCTCGCGCTCAAGGGCGGCGCCCCGGCGGGCATGTTCACGCTGGGCGCCACGAAGGTCACCGTGCCGGCCAAGGGCACCGCGTCGGTGAACGTCACCGGCGACACGCGTGTCGGCACCCAGGACGCCGCGTACGCGGGCGAGGTCGTCGCCACGTCCGGTGCGCACACCGTCCGCACGCTCGTCGGCGTCGACCGCGAGGTGGAGAGCTACACCCTCACGATCGACATGATCGGCCGCGACGGCGGGGACCCCGGGGTCTCGTTCACGTTCCTGGTCGGCCTGGACAACAACACGTTCAAGCCGGTCTCCGGTACGGGCGACGTCAAGATCCGCCTGCCCAAGGGCACGTACTTCCTCGACACGACGCTGTACGACGGCGAGCGGGGCATGGACCTGCTGTACCAGCCCACCGTGAAGCTGACCGGCGACACGACGGTCAAGCAGGACGCCCGCCTGGCCCAGCCCGTGTCGGTGAAGGCGCCGGAGGAGACCGGTGACTTCACGCTCGGGATCATCGCCTTCCGCCGTGCGGTCGACGGCGAGAGCCGCCTGCAGGGCACGATGCTCATGTTCGGCGGCTTCGAGGGCGTCGGGATCGCTCAGGCAGGCGGACCGTTGCCGCCCGCCGACCTGTCGTCGCTCGCGATGCTGCAGGCCAACACCACGGCCGACCCGCACACGTTCTACCGGCTCGCCTATCCGGTTCCCGGCGGTCTCCCCGTCGGCCTCGTCAAGGCGCCCGCCCAGAAGGACCTGGCCAGGGTCGAGTCCACCATCGGCGGCCAGAAGCCGGACAGCCAGGCGTCGAAGGGCGAGCTGCCGGTGACCCCGCAGGGTCTGGGCGGCGGCACCGCGCTCTACCCGGTGGCGCCGGGCGCGACCGCGGTCGACTACGTGAACACCGAGGACGTGCGCTGGCAGTCCGCGATCATGACGCGCCACGCCAACGGCGCCCAGGAGCGCATCACCTCGGCGATCCGCACGTACAAGGCCGGTAAGACCTACCAGGAGCGAGAGGTCCGGCCGGTGTTCTCGCCGGGCCTGCCCGAGGCCGAGTACGGGTTCGTCGAGCGGTACGGCACGCAGTTCTACGTCAGCCCGCCGATGACGAGCGACGGCACGCACGGCGACGGCACGTCCACTGTGGACACGGCGAGGGCGGCCCTGTACCGCAACGGGGTGCTGCTCGGCGAGACCGACACCCCTGGTGGCCTGTTCTCCGGCGTGCCGCTGCCGCAGGGCGACTTCCGCGCCGAGGTGAGCCTCGACCGGAGCTCGCAGTTCGAGTTCAGCACCAAGGTGTCGGCGGCGTGGAACTTCAAGTCCAAGGGCACCGAGGGCAAGATCGACGCGCCGTCGCTGCCGGTGGTGAGGTTCGAGCCGAGGCTCGACGCCGACGGCGCGGTGCCCGCGGGCACGTTGCAGCGCGTCGGGCTGCTCACCCAGTCGCAGGGCGACGCGGGCAAGGTGCGCGTCACCGGCGTCGAGTACTCGCACGACGACGGCAAGTCGTGGCGCCGTGCGGGTGTGGTCGGCAACAGCGCGTTGATCTACCACCCGGCCGGCGCGAAGTGGACCTCCTTGAAGGCCACGGCGAAGGACGCCAACGGCCACACCGTCGAACTGACGGTGATCCGCGCCTACAAGGTGGCGTAGGAAAACGGAAAGGGCCGCCTGGACACCGTCCAGGCGGCCCTTTGCCGTTGTTACGGCAGGTTCAGCACGAGCTCGGCCGCCGGCACGCGGGTGCCCGTGTAGAACGGGATCTCCTCGCGCACGTGCAGCCGCGCCTCGGTGCCGCGCAGGTGCCGCATCAGGTCGACGATGCGGTGCAGTTCGTCGGCCTCGAACGCGAGCAGCCACTCGTAGTCGCCGAGGGCGAACGACGCGACGGTGTTCGCGCGCACGTCCGGGAAGTCGCGGGCCTCCTTGCCGTGGTCCGCCAGCATCTTGCGGCGGTCCTCCTCCGGCAGCAGGTACCACTCGTAGGACCGCACGAACGGGTAGACGCAGACGTACTTGCGCGCCTCCTCACCCGCGAGGAACGCGGGGATGTGGCTGCGGTTGAACTCCGCGGGACGGTGCAGCGCGACCTGCGACCAGACCGGCGTGGAGACCTTGCCGAGCGGGGTGCGGCGGAAGCCCGTGTAGGCGGCCTGCACCTGCTCGATCTCCTCGGCGTGCCACCAGATCATGAAGTCCGCGTCGGCGCGCAGACCGGCCACGTCGTAGACGCCGCGCACAACGACGCCCTTGCCCTCCAACGCGTCCAGGTAGTTCTGGGTCTCGCTGGCCGCCGACGAACGGTCGTCCGGCAGCTTGCCGGGTTCGACCCGGAACACCGACCACATCGTGTAGCGGATGGTGTCGTTGAGCTCGGTGTAGTTGAGGCGCGCCATACGTCCATCTTGGCACGGGCCCCTCAACGGCGAACGCGGCCCAGCAGGTGTGCTGCGACACGGGCGGCGGCCGCGTCGGCGGTCGCGATGCAGGCCGGCACACCCACTCCGTGCAGGGTGGCGCCCGCGACGGCGAGACCCGGCACGTCGGCGATGCCGCGTTCGATGGTGTCCACCAGGTCGACGTGACCGACGCCGTACTGCGGCAGCCCTCCGCCCCAGCGCTGCACCACGTAGTCGATCGGCGCGGCCTTGATGCCCGTCAGCTCGTGCAGGTCGTTGCGCACGGCCTTGACGAGGTCGGCGTCGCTGCGCTGCAGGAGCGCCGTCTCGCCGTGCCGCCCGACCGAACCGCGCAGGATGACCGGCTCGCCGTAGTGCGCCCACTTGCGGCTGGAGAACGTGAACGCCTTGGCGGTGAAGGGGGTGATGCGGTCCGAGTACCGCTCCCCCTCCGCGATCAGGATGCCGGAGCGCCGCGGCAGCTCGGTGCCCGGCGGCAGCGCCAGCGCGACCACGGCCATCGAGGCGACCTCGACCTTGCCGTACGCGGCGGACACCTGCGGGGCGATCTCGTGCAGCAGCTTGCGCGCGGACGGTGCCGGGACCGCGAGGACGACGCCGTCGCACTCCAGGTACTCCGGGGTCGCGGCCGAGCCGATCTCGAGCCGCCAGCCGGCGCCGAGCCACGACAGCACGCGGACCGGCAGACCTAACCTGACCTCGGGCTTCGCGACCTCGGCAAGCCTGTCGGCGAGCGACGACACGCCGTTGGAGAGGCTGGCGAACACCGGCGGGCGCGCGGCGCGGGGCTGCGGCGGCGCGGGCATCATCATCGCGGCGGCCGCGAGCAGTGAGCCGACGCCCTTGTCCAGCAGGGTGGCGATCTGCGGCATCGTGGCGCGCAGGCCGAGCTCGTCCGCGCGGCCCGCGTAGACGCCGCCCAGCAACGGGCTGACCAGGCGGTCCGCGACCTCCGGGCCGAACCTGTCCTTCATCAGCGCGCCGACCGCGACGTCACCGCCCCGGAGTTCGATCGACGGCAGCGTCGGTTCCATTTCGACCCGCAGCGCGCCCTCGGACGACAGCATGTGTCGCACGGTCTCGACGCTCGCCGGAACGCCCATGAACGTGTGCGCGGGCAGCTGGTGCGTGCGCCCGGCCGCGTGCACGCTCGCCTTCGCGTCCGTGGGGTGCACGACGTGATCGGCGAGCCCGATCTCGTTGATCAGCTCCTGCGCCTCGGGCTTGCGGTGCAGGAACGCCTCCGCGCCCACGTCGAACCGCACGCCCGCGAGTTCGGTCGTGCGCAGCTTGCCGCCGAGCCGGTCGGACTGCTCGATCACCGTGATCCGCGCGGCGGGTCCGAGCAGCATCCTCAACCGGTGTGCGGCGGCCAGACCGGAGATGCCTCCCCCGACGACTGCGACGTGTGGCGCTCTTGCGTGCATTACAAGCTGTGGATCAGTTCGACGGTCCGGGTGATGATCTCCGGATCGGTGTCGGGCAGCACGCCGTGGCCGAGGTTGAAGATGTGGCCCGCGGCCGCCTTGCCCTCGGCGTGGATGCGGCGCACCTCGCGTTCGACGGCCTCGAAGCCCGCGAAGAACAGCGCGGGGTCGAGGTTGCCCTGCACGACCGGCTTCGGCAACTCGGGGTTCGCCTGCTCAAGGCGCTGCACGGCGACGTCCAGGGGGATGCGCCAGTCGACGCCGACGACGTCCGCGCCGGCCTCGCGCATCGCGGGCAGCAGTTCGCCGGTGCCGACGCCGAAGTGGATCCGCGGGACGGTGGTGATCGTCTCCAGGACGCGCTTCGAGTGCGGCAGAACGAACTCGCGGTAGTCGCGCTCGGACAGCGCGCCCGCCCACGAGTCGAACAGCTGGACGGCCTGGACGCCCGCGTCGAGCTGCGCGTGCAGGAACGCCGTCGTGACGTCGGCGATCTTGGCGAGCAGCGCGTGCCACAGCTCCGGGTTGCCGTGCATCAGTGCCTTGGTGCGCTCGTGGTTCTTGCTCGGCCCGCCCTCGACGAGGTACGAGGCCAGCGTGAACGGCGCCCCCGCGAACCCGATCAGGGCGACTTCCTGCGGGAGTTCCTTGAGCAGCAACCCGATCGCGTCCGCGACCGGCTGGACCTGCTCGGCGTGCAGCTCGGGAAGAGCCTTCACGTCGGCGAGCGTCCTGACCGGGTTCGCGACCACGGGACCGGTGCCCGCGACGATGTCGAGGTCGACACCGGCGGCCTTGAGCGGCACGACGATGTCGGAGAAGAGGATCGCGCCGTCGACCCCGTGCCGCCGGACGGGCTGCATGGTGATCTCGCAGACCATCTCCGGGTCCATGCACGCGTCGAGCATCGCGGTGCCCTGGCGGAGCGCCCGGTACTCGGGCAGCGACCGTCCGGCCTGCCTCATGAACCAGACAGGGGTGTGCGACGGGGTGCCGCCACGAGCGGCCACGAGGAGGGGGACTTGAGTGCTCATATCTCTTTCATGGTCCCACGTCCCGGCGTGCCGCCATCACTCGGCCGGATTGCGAGGCATACAGTCAGTTGTGTGACCGAGCCGGAAATCTTCCGCCGGGCGGTGGGGACGCTCAAGTCGGTTCGCCACAGGCCCGAGATCGAACTCACCGAAGTTCGCCCACCGCAGCGGCTCGCTCCGTGGGCGTACGCGCTGACGGCTGAGGTCACCGGCCCGTCGGACGAACTGTCGACCGGAAGGCTCGTGCTGCTGCACGATCCGGACGGCGACGAGGCGTGGGGCGGTGTCCTTCGCGTCGTGGCGTACGTCCGTGTCGAGCTGGACCACGAGCTGGCGTCCGATCCCCTGCTGCCCGAGGTCGGGTGGTCGTGGCTGACCGAGGCGCTGGAGCAGTCCGGGGCCGGGTTCACCGCGCTGGGCGGGACCGTGACGCAGACGTCGTCGGCCCGGTTCGGCGACATCGCGGGACCCGCGCGCACCGACGACCTGGAGCTGCGCGCGTCGTGGACCGCGCTCGACGGAGAACTCGCCGAGCACGGCACCGCGTTCTACGAGCTGATGGCGACGGCCGTGGGGCTGCCGCCGGTCGGCGTCACCCTCTTCGGTCAGCGCTAGTTCTCGTCGGCTTCCCGCAGGACTCGCAGGACGTTCGCGCCGGCGAGCTTGGCGCAGTCGTCCTCGGACCAGCCCTTGTCGAGCAGCGCGCCGAAGAGGTTCGGGTAGGTCGAGACGTCCTCCAGGCCCCGCGGCAGCGCCTGGACGCCGTCGTAGTCGCCGCCGATGCCGAGGTGGTCGACACCGACGACCTCACGGGCGTGGTCGAGGTGCAGGACGACGTCGTCGAGCGTGGCGGCCGGCTTCGGGTGCTCGACGACCCACTTCTCGCCGAACGCCTTGCGCTCCCCCATGTCGGCGTGGTTCGCGCCGGCGGCCGTCATGGCCTCACGAAGGGCTGCGTCCCATTCAGCGACACGAGGTGAGACGAAGTCCGGCACGAATGTGATCATGGCCACACCGCCATTTGCCTTCAACTTGGCCAGCACGTCGTCCGGGATGTTGCGCGGGTGGTCCGCGACGTGGCGGCACGACGAGTGGCTGAAGATGACGGGCTTGACGCTCGTGTCGAGCGCGGCGTGCATCGTGCTGGGCGCGACGTGGCTCAGGTCGACGAGCATGCCGATCCGGTTCATCTCGCGCACGACGTCGCGGCCGAACTCGGTCAGCCCGCCGTGTTCTGGCTGGTCAGTCGCGCTGTCGGCCCACGGGGTGTTGTCGTTGTGGGTCAGCGTCATGTACCGGACGCCCAGGCGGCGCAACGCCCGCAGGACACCGAGTGAAGAGTTGATGGAGTGCCCGCCCTCGGCCCCGATGAGGGAGGCGACACGCCCGGTGGCGAAAACTTTTTCGGCTTCCGCGGCGGTCGTCGCGATGCCGAGGTGGTCGGAGTAGCGCTCCGCCAGCTCGTAGACCAGTTCGACCTGTTCCAGCACGGCGGTGACGGCTCCGTCGCCCGCGAGCCTGCCGGGAATCCAGACGGACCAGAACTGCATCCCCAGGCCGCCCTCGCGCATTTTCACGAGGTCCGTGTGCAGGCTGGGATGACGTTCCGTGAGATCGATCTTCGCGGCGGTCGTGTAGACGTCCTCGCCCGTTCCGTCACCGAACTCGCGCAGAGCCCACGGCAGGTCGTTGTGGCCGTCGACGAGGGGGAAACGCTGCAGCAACGCCCGCGCTCGTTCGAGTCCGGAACTGCTAGGCACAACCAACTCCAAGATGTCGTTCTGAGAGGGGCTCGCGTTACACCCCCTATCTAGTTGTCATCCAATCGTGTGACACATGGGGCCATCTGTCACAACTCAATAGGGATAGATACCCGATTGATCGTCCCGTAGACCCGCATGGGCGGCTACGCTGCCCCAGACGACACCACTTTCGGTCGATCAGTGGCGCGGCTGATTGGACGAAAGTCTCCGGTGCCGGTCGGGGGGCACGACCGACTCCAGGGAGGTAGTGACGTGGCTGCCGTCGGCTTAGGTCAGGCCGTTCGTACCACGCCAGCCGGCTCGTTGCCGGCGAACATGGTCCCGCACCCGCGGGAAGAGCTTTTTTCAGTGCTGGTGGTCGACGACCACCCACTGCTGAGGGAGGCGATATCAGCTCGGCTCACACAAATGGGAGCCGGGACAGTGCATGAGGCCGCATCGGTGGCAGAGGCTCGGGCGCGGGCACTTGCAACCGGTCCTTGCGACCTCGCGATCCTCGATCTGGGTCTGCCGGATGGCACCGGCATCGACCTGGTCACGGAACTCCGTGCCCAGGGCTGGCCCCGCATCGTGGTCCTCGCATCCTCCGACGACCCCTACGCGGTCAGGTCGGCCTTCCAGGCGGGCGCCCAGGCGTACCTCCTGAAGTCCGCCTCTCCGATGGTGGTCACCGACGGGGTGCGCAGGGTTCTCGATGGTGGCGTTTACGCAGATCCGAGCGTGGCACCAGTACTCGCAGCGGGTACTCGGGTGCCGGGCACGGACAACACGCCGCGGGAACTCTCCGCGCGTGAGGTCGAGGTGCTCCAGCTGGTCGCCGATGGCCAGAGCAACAAGGAGATCGGCGAGGCTCTGAGCTTGTCCGCGTTGACGGTGAAGTCTCACCTGTCGCGGATCGGCCGGAAGCTGGGCACAGGAGATCGCGCTCAGATGGTCGCGCTGGCCATGCGTGCCGGCGTGATCCGTTAGATACCGGTTTGAAGCACTGAACCGGCCGAGAACACCTGTGAGTGGTGCGATCGCCGTAGGGTCATCCGCTGTGGATGTACCCGCCGACGAGCCAACCGCACCAACCGGACCAGAACCGGTACCGCTGACGGAACCTGCTGATGGGGTCCCGCCCGTGGTCGCCGATCCAGCTGCGCTCCGGCGAGCCGCTGACGCGCTCGCCGGGGCGAAGGGCCCGGTCGCGGTGGACACCGAGCGAGCCTCGGGCTACCGCTACTCACAGCGTGCCTATCTGGTGCAACTGCGCCGGGAAGGCGCCGGCACCTGGTTGGTCGACCCGATCGCCCTTGGCGGACGGCTAGACCCACTGGTGCAGGCGCTCGAGGGCACTGAGTGGGTGTTGCACGCGGCGTCTCAGGACCTGCCGTGCCTCGCTGAACTCGGGCTCCGACCCGGTGTGCTGTTCGACACCGAGCTGGCGGGCAGGCTGGCTGGGTTCGACCGTGTCGCACTGGGCACGCTGGTGGAACGGCTACTTGGTTACAGGCTCGAGAAGGGGCATGGCGCGGCCGACTGGTCGCGCCGGCCCCTTCCTGCCGATTGGCTGACGTATGCCGCTCTCGACGTGGAGCTGCTCGTGCAGCTGCGCGACGTTCTCGAAGCCGAGCTGGAGCGCCAGGGCAAACTCGCCTGGGCGCTCGAAGAGTTCGAGGCGGTGCGGACGGCGCCGTTGCCGCGCCCCCGCACCGACCCCTGGCGACGCACGTCAGGTATCCACCGCGTGCGCAACCAGCGGCAACTGGCCCTCGTGCGTGCGCTGTGGGAAGCCCGCGACACCGTGGCCCGCGAACGTGACATCGCCCCCGGCCGAGTCCTCCCGGACTCCGCCCTGATGGAGGCGGCCGCCCGCAACCCGGCCAACGAGGCAGAGCTGCTCGCCCTGCCGGTGTTCCGCGGCCGAGCCCAGCGCCGCATGTCCGGCGTCTGGATGAACGCCCTGCGCAAGGCAGGCGCCCTGGCGAAGTCGGAGCTCCCGGAGCCCGCGGGCCAGCACGACGGCCCGCCCCCGCCCAACCGCTGGGCGGACAAGGACCCGGACGCCGCGGCCCGCCTGGCCGCGACCCGAGCGGCACTGGCGACCATCGCCGAGGCGAACACCCTCCCGGTGGAGAACCTGCTGCTGCCCGACCTCGTGCGCCGCACCTGCTGGCAACCGCCTGCCGACCTCTCCCCCGAGTTCGTGGCCACCGTGCTGCGCGACGGAGGCGCCAGGTCGTGGCAGATCGAGCTGACCCTGGACGCCCTCTCCAAGGCGCTGACAGCGACAGCACCGACGCCGTCCGACTCCAACTGACATCCGACAGATCAGCTGCCGTGCGTGATCCGCTCACGCACGGCAGCTGATCTCCATGCCGTCCTCGACGGGGAACGCGACGCTGACGTACCCGTTCGCCGGATCGCGCACGTACTCGAGGTACCCGGCCATCGAGTCCTGGTCGATGTCGTCGGCGACGACGAGCGCACCGGGCGCGAGCCGCGGCTCCAGATCCCGCAACACCGGCAGGCACAGCTCCTTCCACCCGTCGAGCAGCACCAGCCCGATCGGCCCCGCGAGATCGGCCAACGTGCGCCGAGCGTCGCCGGGCAGGATCGTCACGACCCCGCCGAGCCCCGCCTCGTCGAGGTTCTTCCGCGCCGCGGCGACCTTCACCGCCGACATCTCCGTCCCGTAGACGTGCCCGCGCCCGTTGTCCGCGACGGCCGCCGCCAGGTAGAGCGTCGAGATCCCGAACGACGTGCCGAACTCGACGACGGTCTCCGGCCGGCCCGACCTCACCAGCCCGTAGAGAAGATCCCCACCACGGGCCGAGATCGGCATGTAGACCCCGGCCAGCGCATCGGCGCGCTCCTGCGCACTGCCCGTGCGCACTACGTCCCACGGCACGTCGAAGCCGTCGTCCGCCCCAGCCGCGCCGAAGAGCCGATCGAGCACCGAACGAACCCGCGTCTCGTGCAAAGTGATCGTCATGCCAGCCAGAGTAGACGCAACGTTGCGTCTAGACTAGCTCTGGCTAAAGTACGCCTCCTGGAGGTGGCGATGGGGAGCAACACCGCGCATCGCGGAAACCGGCACGGCCGCAGCGAGGAAGCCAGGCAGGCGGTCCTGGAAGCCGCCGACGACCTGCTGGCCGAACGGGGATTCGCGGGCGTGACGATCGAAGGCATCGCCGCACGCGCGGGCGTCGCGAAGCAGACGATCTACCGCTGGTGGCCGTCCAAGGTCGACGTGCTGCTGGAGGCGTTCACCGAGGACATGGCCGAACACCTCACCCCACCGGACACCGGCGACCTGGGCACCGACCTGCGCACCCACCTGGCAACCGTGGCCGAGTTCCTCACCACCTCAGACCCGGGCGCGGTATTCCGCGCCCTCACGGGCCAGGCCCAGCACGACCCACAACTGGCCGCCCGCCTGCGCGACGACCACCTGAGCCACCAACGCGAACGCGACCGCCTCCCCCTGCAGCGCGCGATCGAACGCGGCGCACTCCCCGCCGACCTGGACGTCGAGGCAGCACTGGACCACCTGGTGGGCCCGATCTACTACCGCGTCCTGGTCACCGGCTCCCCCGTCCCCCGCACCTTCACCGACGACCTGGCAGCAGCCTTCCTGCACCGCCACCAGCGATGATCCGCACCGCCCGCCTCGACCTGCTCCCGCTGCGAGCCGAACACGCCGCCGAGATGGCCGAGGTGCTGGCGGACCCGGCGCTGCACGCGTTCACCGGCGGCACCCCGCTCTCCCCGGAAGCGCTGCTCGCCCGGTACCGGCGGCTGGCCGAAGGCTCCCCCGACCCGGCCGTGCGGTGGCTGAACTGGGTGATCCGGCTCCGCGACGAGGACCGCCTGACCGGCACCGTCCAGGCGACGATCACCCGCGCCGACGGGTCAGCCGAGATCGCGTGGGTCGTCGGCACGCCGTGGCAGGGCCGCGGCATCGCCCGCGAAGCAGCCCGAGGCCTCGTCACCTGGCTGGCCACCCAGCCGGTCCGCACCGTGATCGCGCACATCCACCCCGACCACCACGCGTCCGCCGCCGTAGCCAGGTCCGCCGGCCTCACCCCCACCGACGAGGTCCACGACGGCGAGACCCGCTGGCTCCTCCACCTCCCCTGACCTGGCCCTTGCAATGGCTCGCTTGCGGACGAAGTCCAAAGAGTCATTGCTAAGCAGCAGGTCACAGAGGTGCTGAACTAATATATTGGCCGATATATCAGTTCTGGGCGGGGCCGTCGCTGAACACTTCGCTCGACACCTGGGCGTGCGCGAGCCGCCGCAAGGCCTTGATGACGGTGTCACCGATGAGGGTGCCGACGACCATCGCCTCGATGACGTCGTCGGGCGACTTGTGCCGGACGACGTACTCGAGGTCGGCCCGCGCGATGATCTTCAGCCCCTCGAAGTAGGCGTCGAGGAGGTCGCGGAACTGGTCGTGCCCGACAGACCGGGCCGAGGACAGGGCCGCCGCGAGCATGTGGGTCACGTTGGACTCGGTGACGTCGATGCACTCCGTCTGACCGTGCCTCGCGAAGAACGCCTGGACGTCCGCGACCGCCAGTGGATCGAGCTGGGCCGCGCCCGGCTGGCTGATCGCCTCCTGGACGGCGCCGAGCTTGTTGTGCAGTGAGTCGTCGCGGGTGTCGATGGCGACGAGCACCTCGCGCACGGAGGCGATCGACAGGCCACCCACGTCGACGAGCGCACGGACCAGGCGGAGCCGGCGCAGGTGCTCGTCGTCGTAGTGGGCCTGGTTGGGGCTGGTCAGCACGCCGGCGGGCAGCAGTCCCTCGCGCAGGTAGTACTTGATCGTCGGCACCGCGACGCCGCTTCTCTTGGAAAGCTCGCCAACACGCATATGGATAGTGTAGCTTCCGGATAGTAGAGAGTGTCGCTATCCATTCAGGGGGTAAAGAGAGATGCTTCGCACGTGGCACCGCCCGTTAGTCCTCTTCGGCTGGTCGATGGTGCTTCTGATCCCGATCTCGCTCCTCGGGCTGCTGTTCGACGACCGGCTGATGGTCAACTCGCCGATCTGGCTCAAGCCGTTCAAGTTCGCCGTGTCGCTGGCGCTGTACGCGTTCACGCTGGCGTGGCTGCTCACGTACCTGAAGAGGTTCCAGCGCGTCGGCTGGTGGGCCGGCACCGCCCTGGCGGGGGCCGGGGCGCTGGAGATGGTCGTCATCGTCGGCCAGGTCGTGCGCGGCAAGCGCAGTCACTTCAACTTCGAGACCCCGCTCGACGGGGCGTTGTTCTCGATCATGGGCGCGACGATCGTCGTGCTGTGGGTGACGCACGCGATCGTCGCGATCCTGCTGTGGCGCACGAAGATCGAGAACGAGGCCCTGTCGTGGTCGATCCGGCTCGGGCTCGTCATCTCGTTCCTGGGGCTCGGCGTCGGGTTCCTGATGACGCAGCCGAAGCCCGGCCAGGCGCTCGACGGCGGCACTCTCGGCTCGCACACGATCGGCGCGCCCGACGGCGGTGCCTACATGGCGATCACCGGGTGGAGCACCGAGCACGGCGACCTGAGGGTCGGGCACTTCGTGGGCATGCACGCGCTGCAGGTGCTGCCGGTGCTCATCGCGCTTCTCGGCAACCGCGCCAACGCGAAGCTCGCGTGGGTCATCAGCGGGTCGTTCCTGGGGATCTTCCTGCTCGTGACCTGGCAGGCGTTGCGCGGCCAGCCCCTGTTCCAGCCCGACGGCACGACGTTGCTCGCGCTCACCGGGATCATCGTCGCAACCGCACTCGGCGTGGCGTGGGCGCGTGCACCGAAGAAGGAGCTTGTGAACGCATGACCGCGATCCTGTTCGACCTGACGTTCCTGCTGATCGCGCCGTTCTGGGCGCTCATGATCCTGGCTCCGAAGTGGTCGTGGACGCGGCGGATCGCCGAGTCCCACCTGATCGTGCTGCCGCCGGTCGTGATCTACGTCGTACTGATGATCCCCGTGCTGCCGGAGCTGCTGCCGCTGGTCACGAGGCCCGAACTCGGCGCGCTGGCCGAGTTCATGAGCACGCCGACGGGCGCGGCGCTGGTGTGGGCGCACATGCTCGCGTGGGACCTGTTCGTCGGGCGCTGGATGTACCTCGAAGGGCGGCGGCTCGACATCCACCCGCTGGTCATGGCACCCGTTCTGGTGATCACGATCCTGCTGGCCCCCGTCGGGTTGCCGCTGTTCCTGATCGTGCGCAAGGTGTGTGACACAACGAACAGGGGTGCCGCTGTGGTTACTCACCAGTAACTAGGGTTAGAGTTGGCGTTACCGACCGGTAGGGATGTCGCGCAGCCCGACCGGAGTGGACAGAGTTGTCACCACAAGTGGAGGAGACGCCGTGGCCGCACCAGCAGCGCCGGCACGCGTTCGGAACGTGGTCTTCGTCGACGGCGTCCGCACGCCGTTCGGCAAGGCCGGCCCCAAGGGGATTTTCGCCGAGACCCGTGCAGACGACCTCATCGTGAAGGTCATCCGTGAGCTGCTGCGCAGGCACCCCGAGCTGCCGCCGGAGCGGGTCGACGAGGTCGCCATCGCCGCGACCACGCAGATCGGCGACCAGGGCCTCACGCTCGGCCGCACCGCCGCACTGCTCGCGGGCCTGCCGAAGTCGGTCCCCGGCTACTCGATCGACCGCATGTGCGCGGGCGCGATGACCGCCGTGACCACGGCCGCGAGCGGCATCGCGTTCGGCGCCTACGACGTCGCCATCGCGGGCGGTGTCGAGCACATGGGCCGCCACCCGATGGGCGAGGGCGTCGACCCGAACCCGCGCTTCCTGTCGGACAGGATCGTCGACACCAGCGCGCTCGTGATGGGCCAGACCGCCGAGAACCTGCACGACCGGTTCCCGCACATCACCAAGGACCGCACCGACGCCTACGCGGCCGCTTCCCAGGCCAAGTACGCCGACGCGATCAAGAACGGCAAGATCGGCCCGGAGCTCGTACCCGTCGCGACCCGCTCCGCGGAGAACGGCTGGGGCCTCGCGACGGCCGACGAGCCGCCGCGTCCGGGCACCACGGTCGAGGACCTGGCGAAGCTCAAGACGCCGTTCCGCCCGCACGGCCGGATCACCGCGGGCAACGCGGCCGGTCTGAACGACGGCGCGACCGGCTGCATCCTCGCCGAGGAGGAGACCGCGCGCGAACTCGGCCTTCCCATCGGCATGCGGATGGTCGGCTACTCGTTCCTGGGTGTCGAGCCCGAGGTCATGGGCATCGGCCCGGTCCCGGCCACCGAGAAGGCTCTCGAGCGCGCAGGTCTGTCCATTGAGGACATCGGCCTGTTCGAGGTCAACGAGGCGTTCGCCATCCAGGTGCTCGCGTTCCTCGACCACTTCGGCATCGCCGACGACGACCCCCGCGTGAACCAGTGGGGCGGCGCGATCGCGACCGGCCACCCGCTGGCGTCCAGCGGCGTGCGTTTGATGACGCAGCTGTCGCGGCAGTTCGCCGAGCGTCCGGACGTCCGTTACGGCCTCACCACCATGTGCATCGGCATCGGCATGGGTGGAACGGTCATCTGGGAGAACCCGAACTGGAGTGGCAAGTGACCATCACCGCTGAGGAAGCAAAGGCGATCTTCCCCGACGAGGTCGTCACCCACGCCAAGACGCGTCTGATCAGCGTGCCCGGCCTCGACAAGCCGGTCGCGTTCATCACGATCGACAACGGCCTGGACCACACCCGCCCGTCGACGTTCGGCCCGCAGTCGCTGGTGTCCCTGGGCGCCGCGTTCGACGAGGCCTACGCCGCCGGCCCGGCCGCCATCGCGGTGACCGGCAAGCCGTTCATCTTCGCCGTCGGCGCGGACCTGACCGCCGTCGAGCAGGCCACGGACCGCTCGCAGGGCGTCACGATCGGCCAGCTGGGCCACGAGGTCTTCAAGAAGTTCACCGACTCGGACATCCCGACCTTCGCCTTCGTCAACGGCGCGGTCATGGGCGGTGGCCTGGAGCTCGCGCTGTCGTGCCACTACCGCACGCTGGCGTCGAACGCGGCCGCGATCGCGCTGCCCGAGGTGTTCCTGGGCCTGTTCCCGGGCTGGGGCGGCACGCAGCTGCTGCCGAACCTGATCGGCGCCAACGACGCCGTGACGGTGATCTTCGAGAACGCGTTGAACCAGAACAAGATGCTCAAGCCGAAGGAAGCTCTCGCGCTGGGCATCGCGGACGTGCTGTTCGACTCCGCCGACTACCTGGAGCAGTCGCTGCTGTGGCTGTCCGGCGTCGTGCGCGGCGAGATCTCCGTGCCCCGCAAGGAGATCGACCGCGGTGACGCGTGGGACGCCGCCGTCGCGCGTGCCAAGGGCATCGTGCACGGCAAGACCAAGGGCGCGGCGCCCGGCGCGTTGAAGGCGCTGGAGCTGCTGGAGCTGGCGCGCGAGAACGACCTGGAGAAGGGCTACGCCGCCGAGACCGAGGGCCTCGCGGACCTCGTCATGAGCGACGAGCTGCGTGCGGGCCTGTACTCGTTCAACCTGGTGCAGAAGCGCGCGAAGCGTCCGGCCGGCGCGCCGGACAAGTCGCTGGCGCGCAAGGTCACCAAGGTCGGTGTCGTCGGCGCGGGCCTGATGGCCTCGCAGATGGCGCTGCTGTTCATCCGCCGCCTGCACGTGCCGGTCGTGCTGACCGACATCGACCAGGCGCGCGTGGACAAGGGCGTCGGCTACGTCCACAGCGAGATCGACAAGCTGGCGGGCAAGAAGCGGATCTCGCCGGACGAGGCGAACCGGCTGAAGGCGCTGGTGTCGGGTTCGCTCGACAAGTCCGCGTTCTCCGACGCCGACTTCGTGATCGAGGCCGTGTTCGAGGACCTCGCCGTGAAGCAGCAGGTGTTCGCCGAGGTCGAGGAGCACGTCTCCGCCGAGGCGATCCTCGCCACGAACACGTCGTCGCTGTCCATCACGGACATGGCGTCGAAGCTCAAGCACCCCGAGCGGGTCGTGGGCTTCCACTTCTTCAACCCGGTCGCGGTCATGCCGCTGCTGGAGATCGTGCGCGCCGAGCAGACCGACGACGCGACGCTCGCGACGGCGTTCTCGATCGGCAAGCAGCTCAAGAAGTCCTCGGTGCTCGTGAAGGACGCGCCCGCGTTCGTCGTGAACCGCCTGCTGACCCGCTTCATGGGCGAGGTCATCAAGTCGGTCGACGAGGGCACGTCGTTCGAGGTCGCCGACAAGGCCACCGAGCCGCTCGGCCTGCCGATGTCGCCGATGATCCTGCTGCAGCTCGTCGGTTCCGCCGTCGCGCTGCACGTGTCGGAGACGATGCACGGCGCGTTCCCGGACCGCTTCTCGGTGTCGGAGAACATGAAGAAGTTCGTCGCCGCCGGCAAGGGCGCGGTCTGGCAGTGGGACTCCACGGGCGCGCAGACCGTCGACCCCGAGGTCCAGGCGCTGTGGGAGTTCGGCGACTCGCCCCTCACCGGTGACGAGGTCAAGACGCGCGCGCTCGAGGCGCTGGCCGAGGAGATCCGGATCATGCTCGACGAGGGCGTGGTCGCGGAGGCGCAGGACATCGACCTGTGCATGCTCCTGGGCGCCGGGTGGCCGTTCTGGCTGGGCGGCATCACGCCGTACCTGGACCGCACCGGCATCTCGGAGAAGGTGACCGGAAAGCGTTTCCTGGCACCGGGTGTGGCCTCCGTGCCTGCTTAGTCCGCTGTGCCAGAAGCCCCCGGCTCCTCCTCGACGGAGCCGGGGGCTTCTGCATTCACGACTGGTGGACCAGCGTTTCCGGCGTCTGGCCGGTGACCCACGCCCTGGCGAGCTTGCCGGCGGCCGCGCGGAAGATCCCGTCGGCGTTGCCGTCGTCGGGGAGGATCGTCTCGGTCTGCTTGTCCAGGACGAGGTGGCGCGCCGTGCCGCCGTCGGTGTGGAACCGGTAGCGGACGGACGTCGCCGTCTCCTCTTCCTTGTGCAGGTACACGAGCAGTGCCATCCGTACTACCTCCACGGCTTGCTGAAGTCTTCGTTGCTGGACGGCGGGATCTGGTTCTCCCAGCGGGAGACCTCGTTCGCCGCCGCGTGCGCGTCCTTGTACGACGCGTTCGGGTTCTGCTGCCAGTACCGGCTCTCGGCGAGCTCGTGCTCCAGCAGCGCGATGTCCTCCGGTCGTTGTCGTCCGGCGCGCAGACGCAACCACGCCTCCGCCATGTCCGGGTTGGGGTCGAAGCGCTGCATCACCGTACCGCCGGCGTCTCCCTCGAGCGGGTGCAGCTCGTCGAAGACGTGCTTCTTGATCTGCTCGATCTCCGCCTGGGTGAAGCCCCTGCCGCCGTCGACCCGCGGCACGTCGCCGACGTTGCGCGCGACGTCGCCCACGTCGTCCGATCCCCTGATCGACTGGTAGGCGTCCTCGCCCCACCGTTCGGTCCTCAGGTAGTTCCGCACCGAATCGTCGTCGGGCGGGCGCGTCCCACCGGTCTGGCCGGGAACCGCCGCCTCGTCACCCCGGCGAGCGGGCTTGCGAAGGTCGTCCATCACCTTGCGAACGCGCCGGAAGACGTCGCCGAGCTGCCGCAGCAACGGCATCAGCTTGGTGATCGTGCGCACCAGCTTCTTGATGATGTCGCCGATCTTCGCGGCCCACCTGGCCACCGCGGAGGCCGCCTGCGCCGCGACCACCGGCGCGGCGAGCCCCGCAGTGAGCGCCACTTCCGCCGCCCACACGATCAACCGCCCGACCAGGTCCGCCACCAGGTCTCGGACGAACTCCCGCACCACCCCGACGACGGTGCCGGCCAGCTCGACGGCGGACCCGAAGCCGTCCGCCGCGCTTGAGGCGCCCTTCAGCACGTCGGCGGTCTTAGCTGCGGCTGCGCGGTAGGCGTCGCCGGCCGCACCCTGCCAGCCTGAGGTGTCTGCGGCGACGTCCCGCACGTAGTCGCCGTGGACCTCGCCCACCGCCTTGGCGACGTTGTGCCAGGTCCTGCCGTGGGCGGCGACCAGGTTCGCGTTGCCCGCCAACCAGTCCAGCGCGTCCGACAACGGCTTGACGTGTTCGATCAGCCACGACACCCCGGCGGAGGCCAGCGAGCCCAGCGGGTCGACGTAGATGCTGAGGCCTTCGAGCGCGACACCGGCGACTCCGAGCCCGATGTCGATCCAGTTGCCGTTCTCGATGCCGTCCTTGAGGTCCGCCGCCGAGTCCGCGATACCGATCCCGGTGTGCCAGGTGGTGCTGTCCTGTTCCGGGGTGATCAGCGGGTTGGTCACCGCAGACCCCCGAAACGCACCGCGTTGTCGTCGTCACGGCGTTCGTACTCGTCCGCTGTGTGGCGGATGTTGGTCGCGATCTCGGTGACACCGTTGTTGCCGGCGACGAGCGCGTCGTAGGCCTGCTGCTCGATGTCCCGGATCAACGGCGGCAGGAAGGCGCAGATCTGCCCGTACGCGGCGTCGTCCATGCTCACGGTCCGCGCGGCGTGCAGGGCCTTGCCGAGTCGTTCGGCGAGACCGTCGAGCTTGCCGGCGTGCGACCGCAGTTCGGTCGGCAGAACGTCGAAGCCGCCCACCGTCACCACCCCGGCCTGACGTACGACTCGTTGCCGAAGTCACCGTCGTCCGGGTCCCGCGGCGGGCGCTGCCGGGGAGGCGGCGCGTCGCCGAACTTCTCCCGGTAGCTGTCCACGACCATCTGCCTGGTCTCCGGCAGGTCGTCGCCGACCGCCGCCGCTGTCGCCTCCCGCACCTGCTGGGCGATCCGCGACTGCGCAGCCCTGATGCAGCCCATGACCAACGGCCCTAGCTCACTCGGCCGCACCACCGCCGCGCGGTCGTCGAACCGGATGTCGAGCGGCTTTCCTGTCGCGTCGACGGTCACCGTGACGGCGCCGTTCTGGCTGGTCTCGGTCACCTGGATCCGGTCGACCTGGGACCGCAACCGCTCCAGACGATCGGCGCGCTGCTGAAGACCTTCCACCCACTGGTCGACACCACGTTCGACCTGTGCGGGATCACCGCTGAACAGCGTGTCCCGATGAGCCTCTGGCATGTCATCACCCCAGGCCCGTTATAGCGGGTGAATGATCGGTTCGCCATCGATTCGACCGCTCTGCGGGTCAGGCCGTGAGCAGGCCGAATCCGAGCGTCAGCACTCCGGCCACGGGCACGCCGAGTCGCAAGATCCAGCCCGCCACGCCCGAACTGACGACCACGGCTGCCCGTCAGGCCTCCGGCACCATCACCGGCTGGTGGAGCTCGGCCGACCCGTCCTTGCGGATGAAGTAGGCGTCGATGTTCGTCGCGCGCAGCGTCACCTCGGAGCCGGCCACCAGTTCCCGGTAGCGCAGCAGGTCGGGCAGCCCGATGGCGACGGTGTCGAACGGGTGCGTCTGGCGCAGCATCAACGACCTGCGCAGCGCCTCGCTGAACGCCCAGCGGGGTGCGTCGTCGTCTCCGGGGACTTCTACCAGCGCGCCTTCGAGGTGACGTTCCAGCGCGGCTCGCACGTGGTCCGCCGTGCCCCACGACGCGATGTCCGTGACAGTCATGTGTCACGTATCGGGATGAATCGCGGGATCATTAGCCGTTGGGATGTTTCGATCAGGTCATGTTCTTGCGTCCTGCGATCCTGCTGGACGTCGACGGCCCGCTGAACCCGTTCCTGGCGAAGCCGACCCGGCGTCCGGCCGGCTACACCACACATCGAATCCGTCCGTACGGTTTCTTTCGCCCGCTGCGCGTGTGGCTGGACCCGTCACACGGCCCGTGGCTGCTCTCGCTCGCCGCCGCGACCGGCGCGGACCTGGTGTGGGCGACCACGTGGGAGCACGAGGCGAACGAGTTCATCGGGCCGCGCATCGGACTGCCCGAGCTGGAGTGGATCGACTTCGGCGGCCGCGGCTCCGATCACGCCGACGGCCGCCACGGCAAGGTTCCGGCGATCACCGAGTGGGCGCGGACGCGTCCGATCGCGTGGCTGGACGACGAGTTCCAGCCACGCGACCAGGAGTGGGCGGCGAGCAGGCCGGGCACGCTGCTGGTGCCGGTCGACCCGCGCAAGGGGATCGGCGTGGACCACCTGGAACGGGTCCGGGCGTTCCTCACTGATGCAGAGCGATCTCCGCGAACTCCTGCACCCGCGCGACCGTGATGCCCTCGCGCTGTTCCACGGCGAGCGGGTGCTCGGTGGGCTCGACCTCGACCAACGGCCGCACTCCGACCTCCTGCGTGTGCAGGTTGATCTTGAGGTTGAGCGTCGTGGGCTCGTAACCGGGCAGGATCGTCGACAGCCAGCCGAAGTAGGGCGGCTCGTTCACGCGGGCGGGGTCTTCATAGACCTCGGTCATGCGCAAGAAGTTCGCCGGCGAGAGCGACACCCACACTCCCCACTCGAAGTCCTCGTCGGCGTCGTGCACCGGCAGAACGATGCGGCCACGCACGAAGAAGTGCTCGTTCTCGATCACACACTGCTCCCCGGCGAGGAAGCTGCCGGGCTTCTCGGCGACGTCCGGCGACCAGTACACGGGCGCGACCATCGAGTAACCGAACGGAAGGCCTTCGTGCACCTCGCCGCAGGACGAACAGGTGAACCCCGGAGAAGTCATGGCGGCCAGCCTAGAGTCGCCGGCCTGCGCTGCTTCCACGGCGCTCAGACCTGACGGATCGGCACGACCTCCACGAGCCGCCCGACGTCCTTGAAGTCCTTGACGTTCATCGTCAGCACGGGCAGGCCCGCGACCGCCGCCGTGGCCGCGATCTGCAGGTCCATCCGCCGCGGGCGCGGGCTCCGGCCGGCCCGGCGCACCAGCGAGGCCATCTGCCCGTAGACCTTGGCCTCCTCGACGCCGAACGGCAGCACCTCGAACGTCTGCAGCGCCGCGTAATACCGTTCCGTGCGCGCGAACCGCTCGACCGGGTCCTCGGTGTCGAGCCCGAACGCGAGCTCCGCGATCGTGACGGCGCTCAGGAACGGCTGGGCGTGCACGTACTCACCCAGGTTCGCCCGCTCGAGCCTGATCAGCACACAGGTGTCGAGCAGACAGCTCAGCTCTGCCACGGGTCGTCCAGCGGGTCGTCCGCCCCGAACACCTCGTCGGCCGCACGGCGGTCGGCCTCCCACCGGTCCGCGTCGACCGGCGGCAGCGTGCCGAACAGCACCTGGACATCACCGAGGGGCGGACGGGTCACAGCGTCCTCCCGGTACGGCAGGAGCTGGGCGACGGGCTTGTTGTTGCGGGTGACGACGAAGCTCTCACCCGCCTCGACGCGCCGCATGATCTCCGCGTTGTCGTTGCGGAGCTCACGCTGGCCGATGGCTTTGAGCTGCTGCATGCCACCACCGTAGCGCAAAATACAGAAAAGTGCTACGGAGTAGCTACAGCGGCGCCGGGCTACCCGGACGGCGTGATCAGCATCGGCACGTCGGGCTGGCGCTACCCCGAGTGGCGCGACGGCTTCTACCGCGGCGTCCCCCAGCGGCTGTGGCTGAGCCACCTGGCCGCCCAGATGGACACGATCGAGATCAACAGCTCCTTCTACCGCCTCCAGCCCGCGTCGAACTACCGCAAGTGGGTCGCCGAGACTCCCCCGGACTTCGTCTTCGCCGTCAAGGGCCCGAAGCTGATCACGCACGTCAAACGCTTGCGACACATCGAGGATCCCCTCAAGACATTCACCGAATCGCTCGCACTCGGCCCGAAGCAGGGGCCGATCATCTGGCAGCTGCCACCGTCACTGCGCTTCGACCGCGCGACGATCCAGGACTTCCTCGCCGCACTCCCGCAAGGCCGGCACGCGCTCGAACCGCGCCACGAGTCGTTCCGCACGGACGCCTACTTCGACCTGCTCCACGCGCACAACGTCGCCCACGTCGTGTCGGACGCACCGACGTTCCCGTGCATCGAGGCCGTGACCGCCGACTTCGCCTACCTGCGCCTGCACGGCCACGACGAGCTGTACATCAGCTCCTACGACGACGAACAGCTCGACGAGTGGGCCGGGAAGATCCACGAGTGGAACCGCGACACCTACGTCTACTTCGACAACACGATGCACGGTGCCGCTCCCCGCAACGCGCTGAGCCTCATGGCCCGGTCCACGTCCGCAACGCGACGGGAAGCGTCTCCGGGTCGGCCACCCAGGCGACGTGACCGTCCGGCCTGACCAGCATCCCGCCGAACTCGTCCAGCAGCACCGGCCGACCAGGACGCAGCAACTCGGCGATGGTCGTGGACCTGCCACCGACCTCCACCGCGAGGTTCGGCGCCAGCCGCCCGAGCAACGGGTGGTCGCCCGGTATACGAGGGTCATACCGCGTGTCGACACCGGTGACCAGCTCAGCGAGGTACGGGCCCGCCGCCGCACCCAGGTCTGCGACAAGCTCTCGCACCGGTGAGAGGTCCTCACGCCCGAGCAACGACTGCGCCCGCGCCGTCCGCACCACGCGCGCACCCACCGGATGCCGTTCGTCGTGGTAGGTCTGCAGCAGGCCGTCAGGCGCACGGCCCGACACGGTCGCGGCCAGCTTCCAGCCGAGGTTCATCGCGTCGGCGAGCGCCACGTTCACGCCGACCGCTCCCGCCGGCGGATGCACGTGTGCGGAGTCCCCGGCGAGGATCACCCGGCCCCGCACGTAGCTCTCCGCCTGCCGGGCGGCGTCGGAGAACCTGCTGAGCCACAGGGCTCTCCCGAGCGGCACCTCCCGGCCGAGCCGGGCGTTCAGCAGCTCCCGCACGTACCCGAGCTCGACCGGGCCGGTGCGCGGTTCCGGTTCGTCGAGCACGATCCGCACGTATCCCGGCCGCGGCAGCACGAACACCTCCCCCGTCGCCAGCGCGTCGAAGTCGGCCTCGACGTCCGCGATCAGCCCGTACGAGGTCGCGTCCACACCGGGGAAGCCGATGCCGGCCCGCTTGCGCACCGTGCTGCGGCTGCCGTCGCACCCGACCAGGTACGAGGCGCGCCACCGCTCCTCGCCGACAAAGACGTCGACACCGTCAGCGTCCTGCGAGAAGTCCACGACCTCATGGCCCCACCGCACGCGCACACCGAGTTCGGCGAGCCACTCCTCCAGCAGCTCTTCAACGCGGTTCTGCGCGATGCCGAGCGCGTAGGGGTGGTCGGTGTCCATGGCCGAGAAGTCGAGGGCCATGCCCGGCAGGAACATCCCGTACGGCACAACGGGTCCCTCCGCGAGGAACCGGTCGGCGAGCCCGCGCCGGTCGAGCAACTCCAGGCTGCGCGCGGACAACGTGAAGCCGCGCGGATGCGGGAACCGTCCGGGCGCCGCGTCCACCACGGCCACCTCGACGCCGGCCAACGCCAGTTCGGCCGCCACCACCAGCCCCGCCGGGCCCGCGCCGGCGACCAGAACGGTCATGACTCCTCCGGCCACGGCAGACGCCCGGACTCGACGTCGCCGATGATCTCCTCGACCCACCCCAGTTCAGCCTCGGCCATGCGCACCGCGTACTCGACCTCCACCACGAACAGCCGCGGGACCTGCTCCAGCGCGTCCCGGTGAGATCCGCGCATCTCCTCCAGCGAGGCCCGCAACCGCTCCGCCCGTTCGCGCAACGCCTCCACCGCACCGGCGGGCCCCAGAGCGCCGAGGTAGCTGACGGCGGAGAGGAACTTCGGGAACTCGGGCTGCGGTTCGCGCACCAGCCGGTCGACCCAGCGGGTGAACTCCTCCCGCCCCACCTCGGTGAGCCCGTAGATCGTGCGCTCGGGCCGGGCACCGACCTTCACCGTCTCGCGTGCCTCGATCCACCCCTCACGCATGAGCGCGCGCACCACGTCGTAGAGCGAGCCGGTCGTGACTTTGAAAGACCGGTCCATGCCGCGTTCGCGCAACGTCGCCGCCATCGCGTGCGGGTGCAACGGCGACTCCAGAAGCAACCCCAGCACCGCCATACCCAGCGGATTCTTCATCACTCGGCTCCGATCACTCGATTCCGAGTATTTGCGGCGCGGTCCGGGTTGTCAACTAGCCTGCTCAGATATGAGAACGATTCGCGTCTTGGCTCCCCTGCTCCTGGCCGCGAGTCTCGTGGCTCCCGTGCAAGCGCACGCGGAGGAGGCGGCCTGGACCGGCCCCCTCAGCACCCGAGGCCGGTGGATCGTCGACGCCCACGGCGACCGCTTCAAGCTCAAGTCCGGCAACTGGCACGGTGCGAGCGGCACCTACACCGGCTCCGGCGACATCAACGACCCCGCCAACCACCACTCCGGCGAGAAGGCCGACCAGGTCCCGCTCGGCCTCGACCGCGCGACCATGGCCACGATCATCAGCGGCTTCAAGGAGATCGGCGTCAACAGCGTCAGGCTGCCGTTCTCCAACCAGATGATCAGGGACACCAACCCGGTCAACGGCCTGAAGGACGCGCAGCTCAACGGAAAGCGGCCGCTGGAGGTCTACGACGCGGTCGTGGCCGAGCTGACGCGCAGCAACCTCGCCGTCATCCTCAACAACCACACCACGACCTCGCGGTGGTGCTGCGGCGTCGACGGCAACGAGCGCTGGAACACCAGCCAGAGCACCGACCAGTGGATCAACGACTGGGCGTTCATGGCCGACCGCTACAAGGCGAACAAGCGCGTGGTCGGCGCGGACCTCTACAACGAGGTGCGCCGCAACGTCTGGGACGACCCGAACTGGGGCTGGGGCAACGACCACGACTGGCACAAGGCCTCCCAGCAGGCCGCCGACCGCCTCCAGCAGACCGCGCCCGACCTGCTCGTCATCGTCGAGGGCATCAACTGGACGGGCATCCCCGTCGACGGCTTCGCGCACGGCCGGCCGACGCTGGAGCCGGCGCGCTTCCTCAGTCACACGCTCGCCAACCCCGCGAAGCTCGTCTACTCGGCCCACTTCTACGGCTACACAGGACCGAACCACAGCGGTGCGACGGGAATCGGCGAGACGACCGATCCTCGTTACCAGGACCTCTCACCGCAGGAGCACATCAACGTCCTGCAGCGCCAGGCCTTCTTCATCACCGAGGCGCAGAAGCACTTCACCGCGCCACTGTGGATCAGCGAGTTCGGCGTCGGCGGCCGCGGCGAGAACAACCCCGTGGCGCGCGACTGGTTCGAGCGGTTCGTGAACCAGTTGATCGCCAACGACACGGACTTCGCCTACTGGCCGCTGGTCGGCTTCCACACGAACCGCGGCGGCAACGGGTGGGCGTTGTTGCACTGGGACGCGGCGGGCAACCGCATGGGCGTCAACGACGGCGACGACTGGCGGGCCGGCGCGTGGAACCGTCTCGTCACCGCGCCGAGCCGCACCGGGCAGGTCCCGCAGGAGACCCGGTGGAACCAGCTCCTCAAGGAGTCCTGCCCGCAGAACGAGAAGCTCGTCGGCATCAGCCACACCGGCAACCGCGGCCTGTGCGTGAGCGGTCCACAGTGGAGCAACACGACCAGGGTCACCAACGAGCAGCACGTGACCGACGACTGGGCGTCGGGCTACACGAAGCTCCAGTGCCCCAACAACAACGCGGCCGTCGGCTACGCCAACTTCACTCTGGTCTGCGCACCGGTCGCGGCCGGGTCCACCAGCCGCGTCATCTGGTTCGACCGCGGCGACAACCGGCCGGACCAGGGCGGCGACTGGGCCAACGGTCACTACAAGGGCCAGTGCGCGCAGGACGAGCACATCGCCGGTGTCGCCTACAACTGGCGCAGGACCCCGGACGCGCTGCTCTGCCGGAAGTGAAGTCCGAAGTGTTCCAGGAGAGCGGCCGCGGGGTCTTCGACGTCCGTCGAGGTCTTGTGGCCGTTCTCCGTCCGCACGACCTTCTTGTCCGTCACGGTGATCCGCCCCGCGGGCAACGCGAGGGACGCCATCGGACCGGCGCGGAAGTGCGACTCCGGCGCGGTCTGGTGCCACCAGCAGGTCGGCACGAACTCGGCGAGGTCACGCGGCCGGCGTTCGAGCCGGTAGCTGGGCTTGCCGTTCATCCGCACCTCCACGTCGTCGCCCGAGTCCACGAGCCGGAACACGCCGAACGGATCGTGCTGGTCCTCGCGCGAGGTCCAGTCGAGCGGGTGCAGCGTGAACGACCCGAACCCGACGTCGGCGAGCCACTTTCCGTCCACGAGCAACGCCAGGTGGTCGAACGGCGGCCCGAGCCGCTGGTCCTCGCCCACGGTCCGCGCCGCGAGCAGGTCGACGCCGTGTCCCAAGTGCCGCAACAACTCCGCGAACAACCCGTTGAGCTCGTAGCAGAACCCGCCCCGCCGCTGCTTCACGATCTTGTCGTGGAGCCACGGGATCTCCAGCACGATCCGCGTGTCCATGTGCGTGTAGAGGTTCTCGAACGGGACGCTCAGCAGGTGCCGTTCGTGCAGCTCTGCCAACGACGACGTGCGAGAGGCACCGATGCGCTGTAGGTAGTCGTCCACCGTGCCACGATATCCACATGGGCGAGGTCAGGATCGGCACTTCGGGGTGGGTCTACCCACCCTGGCGCGGCGTGTTCTACCCCAAGGGCGTCACGCAGAAGCGCGAGCTGGCGTACCTGAGCGAGCAGCTCGGCTCGGTGGAGATCAACGGTTCCTTCTACTCGCTGCAACGTCCGTCGAGTTATCAGAAGTGGGCCGCCGAGACACCGGAGGACTTCGTGTTCTCCGTCAAGGGCAGCCGTTTCATCACGCACATGAAGCGCCTCAAGGACGGCAAAGAGCTGCTCGCGAACTACCTCGCGTCCGGAGTCCTCGCCCTGGGCCCGAAGCTCGGCCCCGTCCTCTGGCAGCTCCCGCCCACGCTGCGGTTCGACGCGGACCTGCTCACCGGCTTCTTCGAGGGCCTTCCCCGCACCACCACCGAGGCCGCCGAGGTCGCGAAGCTCCACGACCACCGCGTCGACCCGGCCCACACCACCACGGACGCCGAACGGCCGATGCGCTACGCCCTGGAAGTGCGCCACGACAGCTTCAACACACCGGAGTTCGTCGAGCTGCTCCGGCGCCACGACATCGCGCTGGTGGTCGCGGACGCGGCCGGCAAGTACCCGTTGATCGAAGAGGTGACGAGCGACTTCGTCTACGTCCGGCTGCACGGCCACGACGAGCTCTACGTCAGCGGCTACACCGACGAAGGCCTCGACGAGTGGGCGGAGAAGGTCCGCGCCTGGCAGAGGCAGGGCGACGTGTTCGTCTACTTCGACAACGACGCGAAGGCCTACGCACCGCGCGACGCCAAAGCGCTCCAAGATCGTCTGGCAGGTTGATCCGAACGGACGCACACTCATCCGGACGGAGGTGCGCCCATGTCGACGAAGAGCATCATCGCCGCCCTGGTGATCACTGCGGGCTCGGTTGCCTCCAGTGGGATCGCTGTAGCGCAGAGTGACAAGACCTGCGACAAGGGGGAGTTCTGCGTGTGGTCGGGTGCCGACTACACGGGAACCGTTCAGCGCCTCGACGTGGAATCGGCGAACCCAGGCGAGTGCATCACGCTCACGGTGACCGGAAAGTCCTTCGCCAACCGCCTGAGCAGGGACGCGACCGTCTACCAGCGCGAGAACTGCTCGACCGAGGCCGAGTTCACCACCTATCCGAAGCACGGCACCTACGTGCCGGACGCCTACTTCGTGATCAGAGGCCTGCAGGTGTGGGGTCCCTAACGACGACGGCCTACTTTAGTCACCCTATGTAACACCACTCGATCGTGTGAGTACTCGTCAGTAGGTCCCCTTTCGTGCCTAAGTTGCCGCCCTATCGAGTGGTGGCAGCTGGAGGAAATGTGACCGTGGCGGGTGAAGCCGGGTTACTCGAACTGATGGCCGGGAGACTGGCCAAGGACGATCTCGCCCCACGTGCGGCAGAACTGGTGCTGGCGGCGTGCCGGGGAGACGCGGCGCTGGAGCGCGCGCTCGCCGGTGTGCCCTCACGGGAGGAGCCTCCGCGACAGCGGACCGACGGTCCCGGCCAGGAGATCTTCGTGTCGGAGATCCGGGTGCGGGGCTTCCGGGGCATCGGCCCCCAGGCGCGCCTGCCGCTGGCACCGGGTCCAGGACTGACCGTCGTCACCGGACGCAACGGCTCGGGCAAGTCGAGCTTCGCCGAGGCCGCCGAACTGGCGCTGACCGGCTACAACTCACGCTGGACCCGAGCACGGCACGACGTGTGGCGGCAGGGCTGGCGCAACCTGCACCAGAGGGACACCGCCGTCGAGCTGGAGCTCTTCCAAAGTGCCCGGACGGACAGGACGACGATCCGAAGACAGTGGGCGCCGGAGGACGATCTGGCGCAGGGCGAGTGGACGCAGGACAACAAGCCGTTCGACGACAGCAGGTGGCACGAAGCGCTGGAGACCTACCGGCCGTTCCTGCCCTACAGCGAACTGGGGACCGTTCTCGACGCGCAACCCGAGGACCTCTACGAGGCGATGCACCGCCTCCTGGGCCTGGAAGCGATCACCGAGGCGCAACAGGCGCTCGCCGAGCACCGCAAACGTCTCGCCGAGGTCGTCGCCCGCCCTCACGACCGGCGGGAACGGGTGCGCGCGGAGTTGCTGGCGTCCCAGGACGAACGGGCCCGCCGCGCCGCCGCGCTGCTCGGCAGCGACTCCCCCGACCTCGACGCCGTCGCGGACCTCGCGCTCGGCGCGGACGTCGGCACCGGCACGAACCTGCTGCACCAGATCGTGGACGTGACGCTGCCGCCCGACGACGAGATCGAGCGGGTCCGCGAGACGCTCGACCTGGCGCTCGGCGCGGTCACCGTGCTGGCCACGGCCAACGCCCAGGACTCGTTGCGGTGCAGCGAGATCCTGCGCCTCGCGATCCAGCTGCAGGAGTCGGGCGGCAGCCAGACGTGCCCGGTGTGCGATCTCGGCCGGCTCGACGGGATGTGGCTCGGGAAGGCCAGGGAACGCGCCGAGCACCTCGCCAGGGCCGCCGCCGAACTGCACGAGGCCGCCGACCACCTGGACGTGGCCGTCGCGGCCACGCGGGCGTTGTGCGTGCCGGTGCCCGAGGTGCTGACCGAGGTGCAGGACGTGCTCGACACGACGACCGCGCTGCAGGCCTGGCAGGCGTGGGAGGCCTGCGTCTCGATCGACGACCCGGTGCGGTTGCGCCAGGAGTTGTTCGACCGGTACGCGGACCTCGTACAGGCCGTGGACCAGCTCAAGGCCGTGGCGCGCGAACAGATCGACCGGCGTGACCTGGTGTGGCGGCCGATGGCGATCGCGTTGTTCGAGTGGCATTCACAGGCGCAGCAAGCGCTTGCGGACGCCGAGGTGCTCGCCGACGTGACGGAGGCGGAGAACTGGATCCGCAAGACCGCGGCCACGCTGCGGTCCGAGCGGATCGCGCCGTTCGCCAAGGAGTCGCAGCGGATCTGGCAGCGGTTGCGCCAGCAGAGCAACGTCGACCTGGGCGCGGTGCGGCTCGGCGGCACCCGCAACGTCGAGCTGGACGTGTCGGTCGACGGCGTCTCGAACTCGGCGCTCGCCGTGATGAGCCAGGGCGAACTGCACTCACTGGGGCTCGCGTTGTTCCTGCCGCGCGCGTTGGTGGACGAGAGCCCGTTCCGGTTCGTGATGATCGACGACCCGGTGCAGGCGATGGACCCGACCAAGGTGGACGGTCTCGCGCAGGTGCTCGCCGACGTCGGGCTGACCCGCCAGGTCGTGGTCTTCACGCACGACGAACGGCTGGTGGAGGCGTTGCGGCGGCTGCGGTTGCCGGCGACGGTCTGGGAGGTCTGCCGCGGCGAGGACTCCGTCGTGCAGGTGCGGATGTCCGACGACCCGGTCGGCCGCTGCCTGTCCGACGCCCGCGCGATGCGGGTCGACGAGGACCTGCCGGAGGCGTTGCGAGCCGAACTCGTGGCGTCGTGCTGCCGGACAGCCCTGGAGGCCGCGGCGCACGCCCGGTTCCGCCGCGAACGGCTCAGCCGCGGCGTCCCGCACGCCGAGGTCGAGCGCCTGCTCGAATGCGCGCTGACGACCAGGCAGAAGCTCGCGCTGGCCGTCCTCGACGACCTCGCGGAACCCGCGAAGCTGTTGCCACATCTGGAGGAGGTCGTCGGATCGTGGGCGGTGGACTTGCTGCTGGCTTGCCGGGTCGGAGGCGAGAGCGAAGATTTGGACGTTCTGATCCGCGACACCGAGCTGCTCGCGGGGTGGCTGCAGCGATGAGCCTCCCCTCCGACGTCCAGGACCGGCTGACGTGCGTGGCGAACCTGCTGGCGCGCCCCAGCCAGCTCGACGGCGTGCGGATCCGTTGCTGTGCCGAGCTGTTGCGCACCGCGGTGGAACGGTCGGTGGCCCGCGCCTGCGGGGCCGAGAACACCGACCAGCCCGTGCACGCGTTGCTGATCAGTCTTCCGTCCCACGTGGACGCCGACTTGGCGCACGACGCCTCCCAGCTGTGGCACGCGCTGAGCCGCGCGATCCGGCACCACGGCTACGAGCTGACCCCGACCGTCGCGGAGCTGACCGGCTGGCACGCCGACACCGCCTCGGTCGCGGCCTCTCTCCGGCCGACCCTGTCCCTGTCCGGCAACATCGACCTCACCTGAGGGCACTGGTGAAACTGCTGCTGTTCGCCGACCTGCACCTGGACACGCGCTTTCCCAGCGCGGGCCCGGAGCGGCGTCAAGCGTTGCGTGACACGCTGGGCCACATCGTCGGCCTCGCCGAGGAATCCGGCGTGGACGCGATGCTCTGCGCCGGCGACCTGTACGAGCACGATCGCTGCTCCCCCTCGACCGCGGAGTTCCTGCGGTCGTCGTTCGACTGCCCGGTGCCGGTGTTCCTGGCCCCGGGCAACGACGACTGGTACGGGCCGCAGTCGGTCTACCAGCAGGTGGACTGGACGCCGAACGTGCACGTGTTCTCGTCGGAGTCGATGACACCCGTGGAGCTCGCCGACGGCATCACGCTGTGGGGCGCCGCGAACGTCGGACCTGGCCCGGCGCGAGACGTCCTGGACGGGTTCGCGGTGAACCGGGGCGGCGTGAACGTGGCCCTGTGCCACGGTTCCGCGCCCGAGGACGTCGCGATCACCGGCCTGGACCACGCGTTCCTCGGGCACGTGCACACCCCGGAGCACGCCGCCGACTACACGTTCCCCGGCAACCCCGATCCGCTGACGCCGGGCGAGACCGGTGAGCGCGGAGCCGTTCTGTGCACGGTGCACGAGGACGGTTCGGTCTCGCGCGAGGTGTTCGACGTGTCGGCGTCGCGGTCGCTCGGCTGGCTCGACGCCGAGAGGACGTTCCCGTTGCTGGACTTCGACACCGTTGCCGCGGAACGGACCGTGCGCGGTCAGTTCGTGCGCGATGTGCTTGCTGATCCCGCGCTTGACGTGGCTCTGCGCGGCCGCGTGCTGTCGGCCGGCCTGCGCGCGCTGGAGGAACGATGAGGATCGAATCCGTCACCGCGCACGCGTTCGGGCCGTTGCACGACCGCACGTTGTCGTTGGCGCCCGGTCTCACCGTGGTGTCGGGCGTGAACGAGTCCGCGAAGTCGTCGTGGCACGCCGCGATCCGCGCGGCGTTGTGCGGCGATCCCTCGGCGCGGCACCGTCCGTGGCAGGGCGACTCCTGGCGGGTGGCGGCCACGGTGGCACTGGAGTCGGGCGAGGTCGTCTCGGTGGACCGCGACCTGAACGCCGACCTGGCGCCGGACGCCGCGCGCTGGGTCGGGCTGGACCGCATGTCGTTCGCCGCGACCGCGTGCGTGGACCAGGCACAGCTGCTGACCGTGCTGGACGCGGCGGACGGCCTGCAGAACCACCTGCGCCGGGCGGCGGCGACCGCGGGCACGGACGGCACGGTGGAGCAGGCGTTGCAACGGTTGACCGCGCCCGTGGACACGTTGCGCAACGCGCGGAACCGCTTGCGCGAGGCCGAAACCGATCTGGCCGCGGCTCGCCGCGAGCACACCCGTTATCTGGAGCTGAGCGCGCAGGCCCGTTCGGCCGCCGCCGCTCGTGCCCGCCTGGCCGTTCAGCAGCACGCGGAGTCGCTCGACTCGATCTCCGCCAGGGTGGCCCGGCTGGCCGAGCTGCAGGAGCGCTTCGGCGACTCGCCGCCGTCCGGGCTCGCCGCGCAGGAGGAGCTGACCCACCTGGTCAACCGCGCCCTGGCCGCATGGCGTGCCGCGCCGACGCCGCGCGTGCTGACGGGCCCGTCCGCGGCGGCGCTGGAGGCCGAGCTCGCGGCCCTGCCGGACTTCCCCGTCGGCGAGACCGCGCTGGACGACGAACTCCGCGTCGTGGCCTCGGCCTACGCGACCGCGTCCGCCGTCGCCGCCGCGCACCACGAACGCCGGCCCTCACCGCCGACGAACGCCGAACCGTCCGTGCTGCGCGGCATCGCCACGCGCCTGGACCCGGCCGCCGGTGCCCGCCTGACCACGGCGTCGGTCGACGTGGACAACGCCCGCCAGTACCAGGACGAGGCAGCCGCCTGCGCGGCCCGCACCCAGGTCGAGGCGGACGTGGCGGCAGCGCACGTGCAGGAGATCGCGGTGCCGAACCCGTTCCTGCGCAACGCTTTGCTGGCGCTGAGCTGCCTCACGAGCCTGGTGGGCCTGCTGCTGTTCCTGACCGGCCAGCAACTCGCCGCCGCCGGCGTCCTCGTCGCCGCGCTGGTGGCCGGTGTCGGCGGAGCGATGTCCCGCGGCAACGCCGCTGAACGCGAGACCGCCGTGACCTTCGCCGCCGAACGAGCGGCCGCCGCCACCCAGGCGCGGGGCGTGCTGTTCAGCGCGGACCGCACCATGGCCGAGGCCGAGGGCCAGCGCGCGGTGGCCGCGGAGGCCGCGCGCGTGCACGACGAGGCGGTGGCCGAGTGCGCGTCCCTGGGCGTGCCCGCGGACCGCGAGACGTTGTGGCGCCTGGCCAACCGCGCCGCGTGGGAGGCCGACCACGCCGACCTGCTGTCCGAGGTCGCCCGCACCGAGAAGGCCATCCGCGTGGAACTCGCGGCACGCGGCAAGATCGACCCCGCGATGACCGTGCCCGAACTGCTGGTGGACTACGAGACCGACTGCAAGGTGCGCGCCCGCCAGGCGTCGATGGCGGCCCAGCGCCCCCAGCTGTCCCAGACCCTGGCGGACCGCCGCCTGGCCGAGGCCACCGTCGCCGAGGCGACCGCCGCGCACAACCGAGCCCTGGCCCTGCTGCGCAAAGCCGTCACCGCGATCGGCGGCACCGGCGAGCGCCCGGAGGACCTGCTGCGCGCGATCGCCGAGTGGCAACGCGGCTGGGACCGCCTGCTGCGCGAAGCCGAGGACGAGCAGAAGGCTTGGGCCGAACTCCAGGCCCTGATCGCCGCGGGCACCCTGGACGACCTCGAAGCCACCCGCTCAGCAGCCCAGACCCACCACGCCACCCTGCTGGAGGCAGCCGCCCGCTACGCGGCCTGCGACCCGGTGGACCCGGCTCTGGCCGCCTCGGCGGACTCCTTGGCGGCCACCGTCGCCGAACTGGCCCGCGCCCTGCCCAGCGTCCCGGACGCCGAGGAGACCGTGCAGGCCGCCGCCGCGTTCCTCACCGAGGTGACCGCCGAGGTGGAGGCAATCGGCCTCGCCTCCCGCTACCTGACCGCGGCCCGCGAGAAGGTGCACAGCACCATCGCCCCGGCCCTGGAGACCACGCTCCGAACGTGGCTGCCCTCGGTGACCGAAGGCCGCTACGTGGACGCCGCCGTGGACCCGTCGACGCTGACCGTGCGCGTGTGCGCGGCCTCCGAGTCGTGGCACCAGGCCTCACGCCTGTCCCTCGGCACCGCGGAACAGATCTACCTGCTGCTGCGCGTGGCCCTGGCCCAGCACCTCGCCACCGAGTCCTGCCCGCTGCTGCTGGACGACGTCACCGTGCAGGCGGACGACGCCCGCACGCGCGCCGTGCTGGACCTGCTGCTGCAGCTGTCCGCGGACCGGCAGATCGTCCTGTTCGCGCAGGACGCGGCGGTGGCCGAGTGGGCACAGGAACGACTGGGTGAGCGGGACCTGCTGCACCAGCTCACGCCAGTGGCGGCCTGACCGGGAGACAGGCCGCCGGTGCGGTGCCCTGGACTTGACCCGGGGCACCGCACTCACGTCTTGGCCCGGCTCGCGGACACGAGCGCGGTGATCCGGTCAGCGACGTCGTCCGGGTCCTCGTGTTCCCAGACTCGGACGACGAGCCAGCCCTCGGACGTGAGCTGCGCATCGGTGTCCCGGTCGCGAACGACCACTCCGTGCAGCTTCACGCGCCACCACTCGCGGTTCGCCTTCGGCAGTTGACCGTGCTCCGGGCACGAGTGCCAGAAGCAGCCGTCGACTAACAACGCGATCCGCGGCCCTCGCAGCAGCACGTCGACACGTCTGCGGCGGTTCGTGCCGGGCGGGGCGACGTCGACGAGGTAGCGCAGCCCTCGCCGGTGCAGCGCTCGCCTGACCGCCAGTTCCGGCGCGGTGCCGGTGCGACGAGTGCGGCGCATGACCCTCGAGGTGGCCTCGGAGGTGGCGGGCGGAGCAGGGCCCGCGTCGACGTAGCGGTACACGACCAGCAGTTTCCCGGAAATGTCAGACCCCGTCGCTACCGTCGGCCCATGACCAACGCCGCCTTCCGCAAGCTCACCTCCACCACCGACGACAGGCTGGCCGAGCTGGGCCTGCGCACCGCGGTCCTGGACCGGGCGATCGCCGCCGGCATCGACGCGCGCGCCGCCTCGCCGCCGTTCGGGCCGACCAACGCGCCGGGCCTGCTCGACTGGATCCACCGGGTGGGCACGCTGCGGCAGCTGCTGGCGGCCGAGGGGTGGCAGCGCCTCGACCACTGGAACGCGGGGCTGATCCGGCACCCGTCGCGTCCGGTGCTGCTCGGCACGTTGCAGGGCAACCGGGGCACGGGGTCGCCGGAGGCGCCGTTGCGCAGCGACTACGCGAAAGGGCCCGCCCTCGCGGCGATGATGCGGGACAACGACCACGACCAGTTCGCGCTGTTCGAGGGCGCGCGCAGCGAGGGGCTGAAGTTGTGGTTCCTGGTGACGTACCCGTTGCAGCTCGAAGACCGGCTCGTGGTGTTGCGCGAGGTGTCGCAGCCGGAGCCGACGCCGCAGAACCAGATCATCGAGCGGTGGGCGCACCGGATTCCGTTGCCGCCGATGGAGTTCCCGCAGCTCAAGGCGCCCAATGTGGACGGCCCGGAGGAGGTGGACTTCCCGATCGCGCTGCGCCGTTAGAACACCGGCCTGGCGACGCCGACGGCGACGTGGGTCAGTGCGCCGGCGCCTGCCAGCAGCACCAGGGTCAGCACGCCGAGCAGGATCGTCCCGCCCAGGTGCCGCAGCCGGTAGGTGGCGGCCAACGCGAGCACCGCGCAGGCGATCGGTGCCGCCCACACCCAGTGCGGCCACCGGATCAGGCCGACGACCCCCAAGCCCAGGAACAGCAGGCCGAGCAGCCAGGCCCCGAAACAGGCGCTGCGCGCGATCAAGCCACGCCACAGATCATGATCCCTCCGCACCACATCCCGAAGCTACGCCGAACAGCCGAGCCACGCTGATCCGGCCGGCGCACCAGGACCCGCCTGGCAGTCCGCCGCGCCACCAGCGACAATGACCGGATCATGCTCACGCCCTCGCGACTCACGCTCGCCCGCACCCGGCGCGGACTCACCGCGGCCGAGCTGGCGCGGAAGTCGGGCGTGCCGGCGCGGGCCATCGGCGAGTACGAGCGGGGGCAGCGCAGGCCCAAGGCCGCCGCGGTCGAATCGCTGGCGGGTGCGCTGGGTTTCCCCGCCGAGTTCCTGACGGCGCCGGAACCGCCGCGGCCGCAGAACGCGCCGCACGACGCGCAGGCGACGGCGGCGGCGCAGCTCGCGATCGAGTTCAACGGGTGGCTGGACCGGCTGTTCGTGCTTCCCCAGCCCGACCTGCCGCCGCCGCGCACCTCACCGCAGGGCACGCGCGACGCGTGGCGGCTTGCCACCGGGCCGGCGCCGAACATGGTGCAGCTGCTCGAGTCCCACGGTGTGCGCGTGTTCTCGCTGCCGGTCGACTGCACCGGGCAAGTGGCGTTCTCCTGCTGGCACAACGGAACGCCGTTCGTGTTCCTCACCCCGTCGGCGACGCCGGAGCAGGCCCGGTTCGACGCGGCCGTGCAGCTCGCCGTGCTCCTCGGGCACGACGAACCGCACGAGTTCGCCGCCGAGTTCCTGATGCCCCAGCGACAACTGCCCGGCACCGACCACCGGCACTGGCACGTGGGCAGGGAGCAGTTCACGAAGTGGGCGAACGTCCACAGCCTCGTGCAGGGCGGTATGACGCGCCGGGAGACCTCGAAGCTGCTCACGAAGGTGTTCCGCGTTCTCCGCGAGAACGGCACGACACCGTTGCACGTGGCCAAAGAACTGAACCTCGGCCTGGAAGAACTGAACGGACTGGTGTTCGGGCTCGTGCTGACCGCACTACCGGGTGGCGGAGAACCAGGGCCGAGAGGACGCGCACGCCTTACCCTGGTCCACTGATCAGACCTGGGGGCTGCACATGATGTTCTTGCGGTATCTCGTTGCCGTGCCGTTGATCCTGCTCAGCTACGCCGGCGTGCCGTTCGGATACCTGACGCTGTCGTCGTACCTGTTCCAGCGATCGCTGCCCGGCAGGCGGAAGGAGTTCGACTTCGCCGCCGAGTTCGCGGAGAAGTTCACCGACCTCAACGGATTCTGGCCCGTTCCGGTGGCACTGCTGCTCTTCGTGGTGCTCTGGTGGATGACGGCGGCGTGGACGCGCATCGCGTTGCTGCCGTCGGCACCGGTCGCCTTCATCGGCCTTCTCACCGGGACAGGCTGGGAGAAGTCCGTGCTGTCCGTGGCGACGCCGTTGGTCGCCTGGGGGCTCGCGTGGCTCGCGGCGAAGGTCGTGTCGTGGCCGGTCACCGGTGACGTGCGGCGCTCGGCCGTCGAGGTCCTCGTCGGACTGCGTGGCGGAGGACGGCTGCGGGTGCAGTCACGCAGGTTGCTGCTCGACAAGCTGCCGCCGCCGCGGCACAAGGAGGCACCGGTCGGACGGGTCGCGATCCGGTTCGACCGGATCAGTCACGTCGAGGCGGGCTTCGTGAACTCGCCCGCGCAGTGGCGGTTCGGCAACACGAGCGAGCTCACGATCACGCCGGGGCCGGTGCTGCGGATCATCGGCGGCGGGCAGCAGTGGCTGCTGCCCGTTGACGACGTCAAGACGGTGATGCGGCTGGTCCTGACACGGGCGAGGGTGCGCGCGAAAGCAGATCCGCGGCCGCCCCTGGAGAGCACGCGGTGGGCGAACGCCAAGAAGCTGTGGGACCTCGGCCGCTCACAGCCGATGCAGCCGAACCAGCAGAAGGTGAAGCACGGGATGCATCACGTGATGCTCGTGCTCAGTGTCCTCACGGCGGCGATGGCGGGCTATGCGGTGTTCCGTATGTTCACCGGCAGCTGGAGCTTCGTCTTCGGGGCTCTCTTCTTCGGCGGCGTCTCCTACGGCGTCGCTCGCGGATGGGCTTCGATCGGCGCCGCGTTGAAGCTCGCCGAGGAGAATCCTCACTCACCGTTGGCGGACGATCCCGATCCGCGACAGAGCCCGGTCACTGGCTGGAGTGCTCAGCCCGTCGTACTAGGCCAAACGAGCGATTTGTGAAACGCATCGCCCGGCATCCCCGACACTGAGAGTGACGGGAAGCCGAGTCGTGAGGATGCCCCATGACGATGCAGCAACGCACAGAACCTTCGCCTGCCGCCGTTTTGATCGCCGTAGCCGTGCTCGCGCTGGTTCTGACCGTTGCTTTCGGCCCTCTGGGCTTCGTCATCGGCCTCGCTCTGTTCGGGTTGATGTTCATCGGCACCAAGAACAAGACGGCCGACCAGATCGGGCCGGCGCGCACCCGTTCACGCCTTCGCCGCCTGTCGACAGCCGGACGGATCGCGATCGTCGGCGAAGCACACCACCAGGACGCCATCGCCGAGGTGGTCAGGCTCTCGGCGTCAGACCCCAGGGACGACACGTCCGTCCTGGCGACCGCGGTGCTCGTACCGGAGTCCGCCGGCCGCCACGAACGCGGGGTGCGGGTCGACCTGCTGCGCGGCGACGGCACCGCGGTCACCGCCGGCTACCTGCGCAGCGAGCAGGCCGCCGACTACCAGTCCCTTCTGCTCGACCTGGCCGAACGCGGCGAGGTCGGCTCGTGCCCTGCCCGCATCATCGCGAACGGTCAGCGCTATGGCGTGCACCTGCATCTCGGTGCCCCGCGCTTGCTGCTGCTCGACTACGAGGCACTCGGCACCGCGCCGACGCTGCCGGCTGAACACCAGGTCGCCGTCGTCGGTGAGGACGCCCACCAGTACGTGCTGCACCGCGTGGTGAACGGCCGCACTCCCGTGCACGTCATCGCCGAACTCCGCGACTGCAGAATCGTGAAGGGGTCTCACGCCGGTGAACACACGCTCGAGGTCCTCCTCGAAGGCGAGTGCATCGGCCAGCTCACCTATGCGATGGGCCTTCGCTACTGCGACATGACGCAGGAATGGCGCGCCCGCACGGGGCGCGCGCTCTGCGAAGCCGTCATCACCAACGAGGGCACGCGCGGTCTTCAGGCGAACTTGCTACTGCCCAAGTAGTCGGCGAACGTCCGCGGCTCACGGCCGAGAACACGCTGCACGCCGTCGGACAGGTGCGCCTCTTCTCCCGTGCGGATGCGCACGAGCAGCATCGTGACGAGGTCCGCGATCTCGTCGGGGTAGCCGAGCCCGCGCATCGCGGCCGCGAACTCCTCCGGCGCGATGTCCGCGTACAGCACGGGGCTTCCGGTCACCGCGACGATCCGCGCCAGCACCTCGGCGAACGACAACGCCTCGGGTCCGCTGAGTTCGCAGGTCTGCCCATGGTGACCGGGCTGAGTCAGCGCGACGACCGCGACCTCGGCGATGTCCACGACATCGATGAACGGGTGGACACCCTGACCGGCGGGCACCGCGAGTTCACCCTGCTGGACGAGCCCGGCGAAGATGTCCTCGTCGAAGTTCTGCATGAACCAGGTGGGTCGAAGGATCGTCCACTCCGCACCCGACTCCTTGATCGCCGACTCGAACGGGTCGTCGTCGGGAGCTCCGCGCATCGACAGCAGCACGAGCCGGGTGACGCCGGCCTTCACCGCGACGCGCACGAAGTCGTTCAGCAGCAAGGGGTTCTCCGGCGGCACCACGTAGACGGCGGTCGCGCCGGCGACGGCGGGCTCCCACGTGTCCGGATCGGACCAGTCGAATCTCGTCGACGCGGACCGCGAGGCCGGACGTGCGGCGGGGCCGAGGAGGTCGGTGACGCGGCGGCCGGTCTTGCCGGTGGCACCGAGCACGAGGATGGACGAGGCGTTGATTCCGCTCAATGTTGACATGACTAGAGCTAATCAACGTTGATGCGGACGATCCATGCTTGATCGGCCGCCATCCTTGCTCGTTCGTCCACGTGGTAGTTAGTGGGTCATGAGTCAGCGTGATCTCGTGGACCTGAGGGACGCCCTGCGCGCGTTCGCCGCTGCCCGCGACTGGGACAGCTACCACACGCCCAAGAACCTGGTGATGGCCTTGTCCGCGGAGGTCGGCGAGCTCACCGACCTCTTCCAGTGGCTGACGCCCGAAGAGGCCCGGGACGCGATGAAAGACCCGGAACTCGCCTGGAACGTCCGCGACGAGCTCGCGGACGTGATGCACTACCTGACCAGGCTGGCGGACAAGCTCGGTGTCGACCTCGTCGAGGCCGCGTTCGCCAAGATCGATCGCAATGAACGGCGGTTCCCGACCGGGAGCCTGATTCCCGTGCCAGTCGAGAAGGGTGAGCAGTGAGTCTCCAGAACGTGCACGTCCTGCATGTGCACCAGAAGGTCACGTTCATGGTCAACCGGTACGAGGTGTTCGTCGACGACAACGGCGCACCGGGCCAGTTGGTCGGCTTCGCCGAGCAGAAGAGGCTCAAGATCAAGGAACGGGTCACGATCTACACCGACTCGTCGAAGAACCAGGTGCTGTTCGAGTTCAACGCGCGCAAGGTGCTCGACCTGGGCGGCGGCTACGACGTGAAGGACGGCCAGGGCAGCTCCATCGGGTTGTTCCGCAAGAACTTCGCCAAGTCGCTGCTGCGTTCCACCTGGCACCTGGAGCAGCACGGCTGGGGTCAGGCGACGGGTGCGGAGCGGAACAAGTTCCTCGCGGGCTTTCGCCGGTTGTGGCAGTGGATCCCGGTGATCGGAGATGCGCCGTTCCCCATGCGGTATCACTTCGACTTCGTCAAGGAGAACGGCGCGCCCGTGTTCAGCGTCGACAAGAAGACCTGGCTTCGGGACCACTACGTCGTCTCGATCCAGGATCCTGGCGTCGACCGCCGGCTCGTGATCGCTCAGGCCGTGGCGCTCGACGCGCTGCAGTCCCGCTAGGACTAGAGGTAAGTCAGCAGGAGGAGGATCAGGCACACCAGCAGCACGACGCCGAACACTGCGGGCAGGATCGACTGCGATGACGGCGCGGGCTCGCGGGCGTGCCTGCCCCGCCTCCTGCGCGCTCGCCACCGCAAAGGTGCCTCCCCTGCCCACTGCTCGTTCATGACGATCACGGTAGGGAGGAACAACCCGAGCTTGACTCACGTCACCCGCTCGCCGGGGTCGCATCACCCGGACAGCCGCTCAATGAACACAGCGCCACATGCACGAGGGCA